>DASQVF010000380.1:0-9631 GCA_035640915.1 Propionibacteriaceae bacterium | reverse complement strand
GCAGCGCCAGTTGCGGGCCAGCACGGCCAGACCCTGACGCTCCAGCTCCGCGCACGCCAGATCCTCGCCCCGGCGTCCGACTTGTTGCCGCGTCTGTCCGATCTCTGCGTTCACCTCTGCGCACCTCCGCCAGGAAGGATGCGGACGAGGTCGCCGATCGACCGGGGTCGCCGAAATCTGTGGAAACCGGGCTCGGGCGGGCTGTGGACAGATGCGCGATGCGGGTGGTCAGCACCCGGTGCGGCCCTGGGCCGCGGCCGTCAGCCGGGGGTGAGCGGTGGCTCGGCCGGCCGTTTCAGTGCATCGGTCCGGCGGCGGGCCAGGAGCGGCGGCACGACGAGCCCGGCGAACACCAGGCAGGCGGCTGCGCTGGCCGAGCCGGCCACCACCCCCAGCGGCACCGGCGTCTCCTCACCGGCCAGGCCGACCATAGGAGCGGCAATCCCGCCGACCAGGTACTGCAGCAGCCCCAGCAGCGCGGACGCGGTGCCCGCCCGGTTCGGGTAGTTGGACAGACCCAGCGCGGTCGAGGTGGGCAGGACCAGGCCGATGGCGCTCACCATCACGAACAGCGAACCCAGCACGAACGGCAGCCCGAGGCCGAGCAGCACCGTGGCCAGCAGGCACAGCGCACCCAGCAGGTTGACCGCCAGACCGAGGGCGAGCACCCGCACCGGCGACATCCGGCGGGAGAGCCGCCCGCTCAGCTGGGCGGCGGCCATGATGCCGACCGAGTTAACGCCGAAGGCCAGCGAGAAGCCCTGGGGAGTAAGCCCGTAGATGCGCTGCAGGACGAACGTGCCGCCCGCGATGTAGGCGAACATCGACGCCCCGGCCAGGCCGCCGGCGAGCGCCACACCGACGAAGAACCGGTCCCGGAACAGCACGGCGAACCCGCGCAGGGTGTCCGCCAGGCCGCCGGTCACCCGCCGCTCGGGCGGCAGGCTCTCCGAGAGACCGAACAGGCCGGCGAGCACCAGCACTACGCCGATGCCGGCCAGCACCCCGAAGATCCCACGCCAGGTCATCACCCGGTTGAGCTGGCCGCCCAGCACCGGCGCGATCACCGGTGCCAGACCCGAGATCAGCACCAACCGGGAGAAGAACACCACCAACCGGCGTCCCTCGTAGAGGTCCCGGGCCACGGCCCTGGCGATCACGATGCCCGCGGCTCCGGCGAGTCCCTGGATCACCCGCAGCACCAGCAGCACCGAGATCGACCACGCGAACGCGCAGGCCAGCGAGGCGAGCGCGTACGCCACCAGACCGACCATCAGCGGACGCTTGCGGCCGAACCGGTCCGACAGCGGTCCGGCGATGACCTGGCCCACGGCCAGGCCGATCAGGCACGCCGTGATCGTCAGCTGGGCCGCCGAGGTCGACGCCGCCAGCTCGGCGGCGAGCTGCGGCAGCGCCGGCAGGTAGAGGTCCAGCGAGATCGGGCCGAAGGTGGACAGCAAGCCCAGCACGACGAAGCCGCCGCGGACTTCCTCGGAAGAATTCGCTTGCGCCACGGCTCAGCGTGACACAGGCTGTCCAGGTGGCCGGCTTGCAACCGGTCCTCGACCAGCGACCAGGAAAGGAGACCCCAGTGCGGCAACTTCTCATGTTCGGAACGGCTACTGCCACCCACATCAAGGACATGAGAACTTGTGACATCGCTGAACCTGGGGATCCTGGCGCATGTCGACGCCGGTAAGACCAGCCTGACCGAGCGGCTGCTCTACGCCGCCGGAGTCATCGACGAGATCGGCAGTGTCGACCGCGGCAGCACCCAGACCGACACGCTGGCGCTCGAGCGCGCACGCGGGATCACCATCAAGGCGGCCGTCGTCTCCTTCGACGTCGGCGACCTCACCGTCAACCTGATCGACACGCCCGGTCACCCGGACTTCATCGCCGAGGTCGAGCGGGTGCTCAACGTGCTCGACGGCGCCGTGCTGGTCGTCTCCGCCGTCGAGGGCGTGCAGGCCCAGACCCGGATCCTGATGCGCACGCTGCGCCGGCTGCGGATCCCGACACTGATCTTCGCCAACAAGGTGGACCGGACGGGCGCCCGCGACACCTCCCTGATGGCCGATCTCGCCGCGAAGCTCAGTCCGGACGTCGTCGCGCTGACCACGGTGGAGAGCGGTTTCGGCACCCGCGCGGCCACCGTTCGTCCGCTCGGACCCGCGGTCCCAGCGCACGTCGAGACGCTGACCGAGCTCCTCGCCGGCGCTGATGACGACCTGCTGGCCCGCTACCTTGCCGACGAGCCGGTGCCCTACGGCGAGCTCCGCCGCGAGCTCGCCCGGCGGACCCGGTGCGCCTCCGCGTACCCGGTGTTCTTCGGCTCGGCGATCACCGGCGCGGGCACCGACCTGCTGACCGCCGCCCTTCCCGACCTGCTGCCGCCGGCGGTGGGTGACCCCGACGGGCCGCTCGCCGGCCGGGTGTTCAAGATCGACCGCGGCCCGGGCGGCCGGAAGCAGGCGTACGCCCGGCTGTTCTCCGGCACCCTCCGTACCCGGGAGCGGGTCATCCTCGGCTCCGGCCACGAGGGCCGGGTCACCGGCATTCGGGTGTTCGCCCGCGGCACCGAGGAGCCGGAGGACGCTGTCCGAGCCGGCCAGATCGCCCGGCTCTCGGGGCTGACGAAGGTGCGGATCGGCGACGTCTTCGGCCAGCGCGGCGACGTCGACGAGCCGGCGTTCGCCCCACCCTCTCTGGAGACGGTGGTGACTCCCGAGGATCCGGCCGCGCGCAGTGCCCTGTTCGCGGCCCTCAGCGCGCTGGCCGAGCAGGACCCGCTGATCAACCTGCGGACGGACCAGGAGACCGGCGAGATCGCGGTCTCGCTCTACGGCGAGGTGCAGCAGGAGGTCATCGCGGCCACCCTGGCCGACGACTTCGGCGTTCGGGTGCGGTTCGCCGAGACGACCGTGCTGTGCGTCGAGCGGCCGGTGGGCGTGGGGTCGGCACTGCAGGTCGGCGACACTCCGGCCAACCCGCTGCTGGCGACCATCGGGCTCCGGGTCGAGCCGGGACCGCCGGGATCGGGCATCTCCTACGCCGTCGCCGGGGAGAGGCGAGGCACCCTGCCGCCCGCCTTCTTCACCGCGGTCGCGGAGACGGTGCCCCGAGCGCTGCAGCACGGCCGGTTCGGCTGGCCGGTCACCGACTGCCGGGTCACCCTGACCGACACCGGGTACTGGCCGCGGCAGAGCCACGCGCACGCTGTCTTCGACAAGAGCATGTCGAGCACGGCCGGGGATTTCCGGACCCTGACCCCGCGAGTGCTGCAGGAGGCGCTGGCGATGGCCGGGACGGCCGTCCTCGAGCCGGTGCACCGCTTCCGGCTGGAGCTGCCCGCCGACCTCCTCGGCCCGATCCTGCCGACACTCGGCCGGCTGGGCGCCGTCCCGCTGGTGCCCAGCACCAGCGGTGCCCTGGCGGTGGTCGAGGGCGAGGTGCCCGCCGTTCGGGTCCAAGGGCTCTCCACCCAGCTTCCGGGGCTCACCCGCGGCGAGGGAGTGCTGGAGACCAGCTTCGACCACTACGAGGTGGTCCGGGGCGAGCTGCCCCGGCGACGCTAGCGCATAAGTACCTCAGCGCCGATCTCCTCCGCTCCACACGAGTTCCTGCCGCGATACCCACGTTGCAACCTGGGTATCGCTGCGGGAACCCACGTGTACGTGAGTTCCTGCGAAGGGCCGAAGGGCCGATGGACCCGGAGAAGCGGCAGCGGGGCCGTGGCTGGAGAGGGCTAGGTGGGCTTGGGGACCTGGAGGTCGCTGTGGGCGATCTCCTCGATCGACACGTCTCGGAAGGTCAGCACCTTGGCGCTCTTCACGAACCGGGCCGGACGGTACATGTCCCACACCCAGGCGTCACTCATCGACACCTCGTAGTAGACGTCGCCACCCTCGGTCCGGACCTTCAGGTCGACCGCGTTGCACAGGTAGAACCGGCGCTCGGTCTCCACCGCGTAGGTGAAGATGCCGACGACGTCCTTGTACTCCCGGTAGAGCTGGAGCTCCAGGTCACTCTCGTACTGCTCGAGGTCTTCGGCACTCATCAGATCACAGCTTGCCGCTCGGGCTCGAGATCGCTTTCCTCACGCCAGTCATCGACAGCGACTCTAGTTGTCCGGGACACGTTGATGAAGCGCATCCGGTGGGCGGCCGAGGGGCCGTAGGCGTCCAGCCGCTCCTGGTGCAGCGGGGTGCAGTAGCCCTTGTGGATGGGAAACGCGTACTCCGGGTAGCGCTCGTCGAGCTCGCACATCACCCGGTCACGGGTCACCTTGGCGATGATGGAGGCCGCCGCCACGCACGCTGCCACCCGGTCGCCCTTCCACACCGCGAGTCCCGGAGCACCCAGTCCGTCGACGGCGAAGCCGTCGGTGAGGACGTAGCGGGGTGCGATGTCCAGGCGCAGCAGCGCCATCCGCAGCGCCATCACGTTGGCCACGTGCATGCCCAACACGTCGCACTCTCCCGGCTCCAGGCTGACCACGGACCAGGCCAGCGACTTTCGGGTGATCTCGGCGTAGAGCCGCTCGCGCTGCCGGGCGGTGAGCAGCTTGGAGTCGTTGAGCCCGCTGATCTGGCGGGCCTTGGTGTCGGACAGGATCACCGCCGCCGCCACGAGCGGGCCGGCACAGGCGCCCCGCCCGGCCTCGTCGGCGCCCGCCACCGGATCGAAGCCGACTCGCCTGAGTGCCCGCTCGTAGCCGTAGATCCCACTGTCGCGCCGCACCATAACGGGCACCGCCATCAGCAGCTGACTCCCTCGGGCTCGATCACCGCCCGGGTCGGGGCGGGCTGGCCGGCGTCGGGTACGTCGGCGAAGACGTCCGGAAGGTGCAGCCGGCTGGTCCGGTCGAACGGTGCCGCGATGCCGAAGGCCGGACCGACCACGTTCTCGATCGGCACGAAGGCCGACTCGCCGGTGCGACCGTTCGTCGACAGGTCCGACAGGTGGCAGCGCGAGTCCGCGCTGACGTCGCGATGGTCGCCCATGACGAAGATCCGGTCCGCCGGCACCACGACTTTGAACCGGACATCGGAGGGCTTGACCTGGATGTCGTCGACGTCGACATAGAGGTACGCCGACTCGTCCAGGGCGCGCCCGTTGACCAGCAACCGGTGCTGGTCGTCGCAGCACTCCACGGTGTCACCCGGCATCCCGATTACCCGCTTGATCAGGTGCCCCGGGGTGCTCTGGGTGGGCACGCCGACGAACTCCAGCACTCGGTCGAACGGTCCGGGGTCGACCACGGGCTCGTAGAGCCAGCCGCCCGGGTCGCGGAAGACCACGACATCGCCGCGGTCGAAGTCGGTGATCTTCTCCACCACCACCCGGTCGCCCTCCAGCAGGGTGCTCTCCATCGACTCCGACGGGATGATGAACATCTGTCCGACGAAGGCGCGCAGCACCGAGGAGACGATCACCGCCCCGACCAGGACGATCGCCAACTCCTTGAGGAAGCCGAGGAACCGCCCGCCGGCGGAGGGAGTGGGCGTCGCCGCAGCCGACGGCGCTTCCTTCTGAGTGGTCAACAGTTGGCCTCGGGTCCGGCGATGATCTCGGGTCGGTCCGGCGCGGGCTGCTTGCCGGGTGGGACGGTGTCAAAGGTATCCGGGACGGGCAACCGGTGCCGCCGCTCGAACGGCCAGGCGACAGCAATCGCCCGGCCCACCACCAGATCGAGGTTCACGAAGGCATTCTCACCCGCGGGGCGCCCCGGCTGCGTGTCCTTCAGGTGGCACCGCGAGTCGCTGCTGCGGTCCCGGTGGTCGCCCATCACGAACACGTGTCCGGCGGGCACCAGGACCTCGAACTCGATCGTGGAGGGCGCAACCTGCTCGCCGTCAGGACCGGTGTACAGGTAGGACGTCTCGTCGAGCGGGGCGTCGTTCACGGTGATCCGGCCGCTGCCGTCGCAGCACACCACCCGGTCGCCGGGCATCCCGATCACCCGCTTGATCAGGTGCTCGGTACTGGGGTCGGGCAGCACCCCGACGAACTGGAACGCCTTGCCCACCAGGCCGCGCTCCGGCGGGGTGGGACCGGTCAGCCAGCGGCCGGGGTCCTTGAACACCGCCACCTGGCCGCGCTGGATGCTGCTCAGCTTCTCGACGACGACCCGGTCGGCGACCTGGAGGGTGTCCTCCATCGACACCGACGGGATCAAGAACATCTGGCCGACGAACCCCCGCAGCAGCGAGGCCACCACGACCGCACCGATCACGACCGCGGCCAGCTCCTTGAAGAAGGCCACCACGTGCTGACCGAAGGTCAGCCGCTCAGGCTCGGCCGGCTCCTCCTCAAGCAGAGCACGGCGGGGGGCGGCCTCTTCCTCATCTATCGCCACGTCGGACCCGCGGCTCAGCTGGCGTCGCGCTTCTCCTTGATCTTCGCCGCCTTCCCGCGCAGACCGCGCAGGTAGTACAGCTTGGCCCGCCGCACGTCACCGCGCCGGTCGACCTCGATCCGGTCGATGATCGGGCTGTGCACGGGGAAGGTGCGCTCCACGCCGACACCGAAGCTCACCTTGCGGACGGTGAACGCCTCCCGTACGCCGTCGCCGGACCGCCCGATCACCACACCGGTGAACACCTGGATCCGGGAACGGTTGCCCTCGACGACCTTGACGTGCACCTTGACGGTGTCACCGGGCCGGAAGGCGGGTACGTCGGAACGCAGCGACGCCTGGTCGATCTGGTCGATCAGCTTGCTCATGGAGTTGTCCTTGCCGGTGCCACAGGTCACCTGTGCTCGTGTCGTGGGAGTCTTCGTCCTGGGCCGCGACGTTCCCCCTGTGGCAGGCGTTCGACGGCGAGGACAACAGCGGACAAGTTTGCCACACGGGTCAGCCGCAGACCAACTGCCGCCTACAGGTCGATCCGGCGGTCGATGCCGATGTCGGCGAGGAAGGGCTCGTCGTGGCTGGCCACCAGCAGCGCACCACGGTACTGGCGCAGGGCCGCGACCAGCTGGGCCACGCTGTCCAGGTCCAGGCTGTTGGTCGGTTCGTCCATGACGAGCAGCTGCGGGGGCGGATCGGCCAGCAGCAGGGCGGCCAGCGTCGCCCGGAAACGCTCGCCTCCCGACAGGGTGCCCACGGGTCGGCGTACCGCGTCGGCACCGAGCAGGAACCCGGCCAACCGCGCCCGCAGCGTGTTGTCGTCGGCCGTCGAGGCGTACCTGGCAACGGCCGACAGCACCGGCTCGGCGTCGGGAAGCAGGTCCAGCCGTTGCGGCAGTACGCGCACCGGGACCAAGGTGCGCACGGTTCCGGTCCGGGGCGGAAGCACACCCGCGGCGGTGTCGATCAGCGTCGTCTTGCCGGACCCGTTGGCGCCGGTGACCGCGACCCGCTCCGGTCCGCGCAGGTGGAGCGAGATCGCCCTCCCGTTGCGGAGCACGACCTCGTCGAGGACCAGAACGTCGCGGCCGGCCGGGACAGCCGTCCCGGCGAGGTCGACGGTGATGAGGTCGTCGTCGCGGAGCCGGTCCTCGGCCGCCTGCAGTGTCTGCTCGGCCTCCGCCACGTCGGCCTCGTGGCCGCCGCGAAGCTTGCCGGCCGACACCTGGGCGGCGCGCTTCTTCGCCCCGGCGACGATCTTCGGCACGTTGTCGGCCTGGCTGCGGGCGTAGCGCTGCCGCCGGTCGAGCCGCACCCGGGCTTCGGCCAGCTCGCGCTCCTGCCGGCGCAGGTCCTGCTTGGCGGTCCGCACCGAGCGGGTGGCGGCCTCCTGCTCGACGGCCAGGGCGGCCAGGAAGCTGCTGAGGTTGCCGCCGTGGATGCGTGCGGTCCCGGCCCGGAGCTCGACGACCTGGTCGACCAGGTCCAACAGCTCGCGGTCGTGGCTGACCACGATGACGGGACCGGACCAGCGGCGCACAGCCGCGGACAGCAGGGCCCGGGCCCGGCGGTCGAGGTTGTTGGTCGGCTCGTCCAGCACCAAGGCATCCGGTCTGGCGAGGAACAGGCCGGCCAGCGCCGTCAGGATCACCTGCCCACCGGACAGCAGCCCGACCCGGGAGTCGAGGTCGAGCCCGGCCAGACCCAGCTCGGCCAGGGTCGCCGCGACGCGCTCGGGCAGGTCCCAATGCCCGTCGAGCCGGTCCAGGTCCTCGGGGCCGGCCTCCCCGGCCTCGGTGCGGCGCAGCGCGGCCAGCCGGTCGGCGACACCGAGCAGCTCGGCAACCGGCCGGTCGACGTCGAGGGTGAGCTGCTGCGGCAGGTAGCCGACCACGGCGGGGCGCACGACCTGGCCGGAGGTCGGCGCCAGCTCGCCGGTCAGGATCCGGAGCAGGGTGGACTTGCCCTCGCCGTTGCGGCCGACGAGGCCGGTCAGCCCGTCGGGGAAGGTCAGGTCGAGGTCGTCGAACACGACGTCGCCATCGGGCCAGGCGAAGCCGAGGTGGGAACAGACAAAGGCCGGCACGGAGCACTCCTGAGATCGCAGACGGGCGCGGCGACGGATCGTCGCCAGCGGGAAGGCGTCTCAGCGGCTCAACGGTCTACCTCGGGGTCGGGGCTACGGCGGGCACCACGGTAGCCGCGGTTCGGGGGAAGGACAACCGCTTTCCGGTCGGTCGGCCTCGGGCGGGCTCAGCGGTCGCGCCAGCTGTACTGCGGCGCGTAACCGAGCATCGTCCGTGCCTTGTCGATCGACAGCAGGGTCTCGTGGTCGGTGACCGGCCTGGTCAGCTCCAGGCCGGGAAACTGGTCGGCCAGCAGGTCCGCGTTGGTCGCGGCCATGAGCGTGTCGGCGGCGGCGACGATGAAGCTGTGGGCGCCGGTGATCTCGGCCTCCACGGACAGCCGGCAGGCCTGGGCGACGTCGCGGGCGTCGACGTAGCCCCACAGGTTCCAGCGTCGAAGGGCGAAGTCGGACTGGTAGCCCGGCACGGCGGCGTAGTCGGCCTCGACGTGCACGTTCGAGATGCGCAACGCGACGAACGTGCCGCCGGTCCACTCGGCGAAGTGGGTGGCCATGGTCTCCCCCACCACCTTCGACAGCGCGTACGTGCTGGTGGGGAGCGGGTAGTGGTCCTCGTCGATCGGGGCGTAGCGCGGCGGGACGTCGAACGGCAGTCCGAAGGTCGTCTCGCTCGACGCCCACACGACCCGCGCGATGTCCAGGCGTTGGGCGGCCGCGAAGATGTTGTAGTTCATCGCCGTGTTGTCCAGGAACGTGGTGCTGTCCGGCCGCAGGCCCGGGGCCGGGATCGCCGCGAGATGCACGATCGCGTCGCAGTCGGCCACCGACTCCAGGGTCTGCCCGAAGTCGGTCAGGTCCGCCCGGAACAGCCCCACGCCGAGGTCGCCGGCCAGATCGCCGTAGCGTCCTGGGCGGCCTTCGCTGTCGATGGGCCGGATGTCGTAGCCGTGCTCCAGAAAGTGCCGGCACACCACCCGTCCGGTCTTGCCGGCGGCTCCGGTGATCGCGATGGTGGTCATGGCTGCAGGCTAGACGCCGCGTCCCGCCGCCGGCCCGGTGCCCTCACTGGCCCGCGTCGCGGCGTGATCCGACCGTGACCGAACCGTTCAACGATCAAGGAACATCGGCCCGCTCCGGTTGGCTGGAGGGAGGCCGTGGTTAACGTGGGGTCATGCAGCGGCGTACGCAGG
>DASQVF010000379.1:0-4273 GCA_035640915.1 Propionibacteriaceae bacterium | reverse complement strand
GGACGTCGGTATCTGGTGTAGCTGTCGACCTCACCCAGCGTGTGCTGTTCGGCTCGGAGGTCGAGTTCACGCGCACTTCCGACGTAGTAAGAGTCATCGGCGCACTTCAGGATGTAGACCCATGGCATCCTCCGATCATTCCGATGGATCGGCTCTCGGAGAGAGTCAATCTGGATCTGTGGATAGCTCATGGATCCCGGCTCGACCTGTGGACAAATCCCCGTAACGCAGGGGTGACTGCACCCTTCGACAGGCTCAGGGCGCATAGCGACGGGCTCAGGCCGAATGCCCTTCGACAGGCTCAGGGCGCATCCAGGCTTAGGGCGCATTGACCCTTACGAGGTGGTGGGTAGCCAGACCCGCATCGTGGTCGGGCCGCGGTTGCCCCAGGAGTGGTACGGCAACAGCGGCACCTCGTCAGACTCGCCGGCGTCGGCGCCGTTGCCGTCCCCGCCTGACGGCTGCACCGCGTACGGCCAGGCCGATTCCGGATCCGGCGGCGTCAGGGTCCGGACGCGAACTCGGACCGCCCCGTCCTCCTCGCGGGGGTCGACCGAATCGTCCACCCGGACGAGGTCGACGTGCGCGTTCCCCGGCGTGTCGACCGACTCCAGGCACAGCACCTCGGGACCACGTTCCACCGCCACGCAGCCGCGGACGGCGTCCACCCGGGGGTCGGCCACGGTGAACCGCGGCTGCAGCGTCAGCGTCAGCTCGATGACGTCACCGGGCTGGAAATCCCGGGACAGCCGGACATAGCCGACCGGGTCGACGTCCACGGCGGCACCGTTCACGGTGACGGCGGCCGCCCCGGCCGCCCACTGCGGAACCCGCAGCGACAGCGTCCACTCCCCGACGCTCCGACCGGCAATCCGGACGAGGATGCGCCCGTCCCGGGGGTAGTCGGTCTCGACCTCGAGGGACACCTCCCGCCCGTCGGGCAGGGCGGTGTGCAGCGTGGCGGGCACGAACTGGTGCAGCTGGACACCGGTCCGGTCGACGGAGGCGACGTACGCGTCCAGGCTGGCGAAGGTGCGGGCCAGGTTGGTCGGACAGCAGGAGACGCCGAACCAGGGGGCGCGCAGCGTCGACTCCGCCCGGCCGACCGCCTGTTCCGCATCGGGCTCGGCGCCGAGCTCCCGCAGGTGCAGCGTGTTGGCGTAAAAGAACCGCTTGCCGTCCCGCGACGGCGAGGTCGCGATCACGTTGTAGAGCGTCCGCTCGATCAGGTCGGCATAGCGGGCGTCCCCGCTGGCCAGCAGCAGTCGCCAGCTGAACATGATCGACCCCACCCCGGCACAGGTCTCGGAGTACGCGCGGTCGGCCGGCAGCACGAAGTCCTCGCCGAACCCCTCGTCCTGGTGCCGGGAGCCCATGCCTCCGGTGATGTACGTGCGCCGGGCGACCGTGGCGTCCCACTGGCGCTGCAGTGCCTGCAGCAGGTCCGCGTCGTCGGTCTCCACCGCCACGTCCGCCGCGCCCGCCGACAGGTAGGTGGCCCGGACGGCGTGCCCGCGCAGCACCTCCGCCTCCCGGACGGGGACGTCGTCCTGGTAGTAGGAGCGCCCGTACGCGATGTCGGCCAGCGTCTGGTGCCCGCGCCGCTCGACGAACAGCCGCGCCTGCTCCAGGTAACGGCGCTCGCCGGTCACCCGGTACAGCTCGGCCAGGGCCGGCTCGATCTCGGGGTGGCCACAGACCGACTGGATCCCGTCCGGTCCGAACGCCTCACAGACGTGGTCGGCGGCCCGGCAGACGGCGCGGACGAAGTCGTCCTCTCCGCTCGTCCGGGCCCGGGCCACCCCGGCCTGGATCAGGTGCCCGAAGGAGTAGAGCTCGTGACCCCACTCCAGGTCGCTGTAGCGCTCCGCCTGGCCCGGCCGGCCGAAGTTGGTGTTGAGGTAGCCGTCCGGTTCCTGCGCGGCGACGACGCGGGCCGCAATGCGTTCGAACCGTTCGTTGATCTCCGGGTCCTGGGTCCGTCCGTACTCCCAGGCGAGGGCCTCGAGCAGCTTGTAGATCTCGGTGTCGGCGAACTCCCGGCCGCGCCGGGCCTCCGGTAGCCGTCCCTCGACGGCCGCATCGAAGTTGCCCAGCCAGCCCTCGCGCTCCAGCCAGTACTCGACGTGGGCCAGCGAGACGTCGTGGTTGCGCGACTGGAGCTGGCCGAGGAAGCCGCCGGTGATGGTCAGCTCGTTCAGACCGAGCGGGCGCAGGGCGCCGCGGGAGGGGTCGGCCGGCCGGCCGGTGCGGACGGAGCCGGCGAGATCGGTGGAGGTCATGGTGGTCAGCCCTTCAGTGCGCCGGACATGAAACCGCGGACGTAGTGCCGCTGCAGGACGAGGAAGAGCACGACGCACGGCAGGGCGAGGACCACGACGCCCGCCTCGGTCGCCCCGTAGTCGACAACGCCCATCACCTGGCCGCGGATGTTGGCCACGGCGAGCGGCAACGGGACCTTGTCGGAGTCGTTGATCAGGATCAACGGCGCGATGAAGTCGTTCCAGGCGGCCAGGAACGCGAACAGGCCCACCGTGATCAGCCCCGGCTTCACGGCAGGAACCAAAACCCGCAGCAGCGCCGCCAAGGTGCCGCAGCCGTCGATGTAGGCCGACTCCGCCAGCTCGCGGGGCACCGACTCGAAGGAGATGCGCATCATGAACGTCGCGAACGGCAGCTGGAACATGGTGAGCACCAGCGACAGGCCGACCAGCGAGTTCTGCAGCCCGAGGCCGTTGAGCAGCACGTACAGCGGAATCAGCAGCGTGGCGTACGGGACCATCAGGATCGCCAGCGTCGCCAGGAACAACAGGTTCTTGCCCGGAAAGCTGAACATGGCGAAGGCGTACCCGCCCAGCAGGGAGACCACCAGGGTGAAGACCACTGTCATGCCCGAGATCACCAGGGAGTTGATCAGGTACTGGGTCAGACCCGCCTGGTATCCCGCCAGGCGGGTGTAGTTGCCCAGGCCCCAGCCGTCGACCTGGGCGGTGCCGGGCTGCGGGGCGACGGAGGCCACGGCGGCCCAGACCAGCGGGAACAGGAAGAGCAGGGCCAGCGCCCCGGTGAGGACGCGCTGGCTGGGAACGGCCACGAGCCCGGAGAAGGTGCGGGGTGCGCGCCCGGGTGTTGTTGTACGCACCGCGGGGGGTTCGAGAGGGGTCGTCCCCCCTTGCTTCGCCACGGTCAGTCCTCCTTGCCGCGCAGTGCCCGGAACTGGGCGACGTTGATCACGATCAGGGCGAGCAGCACGACCAGGGACAGCGCGGCCGCCACCCCGAGGTCGTTGCGGCCACCGAAGGCGACGTTGTAGACCAGCAGGACGATGGTGATCGTGCTGTTGTCCGGGCCGCCCCGGGTCAGGATGTAGAACTGGTCGAACGCCAGCAGCGAGCCGGTGATGCACAGGATGGTGCACAGCGCCAGTGACGACTTCAGCAGCGGCAGGGTGACGTTGGTGAACGTCTGCCACCGGTTGGCGCCGTCGACGACGGCGGCCTCGTACACGTCGCTGGAGATGCTCTGCAGTCCGACCAGGAGCAGCAGCATGTAGAACCCGGCGAACCGCCACACGATCACGGCCACGGTGGACCACAGTGCGGCGTTCGGGCTGCCGAGGAAGGACACCGTGCCGTCGCCGATGCCCAGGGCGGTGAGCAGCCGGGCGAAGGGGCCGCTCTGCGGGGCGTACAGGGCGTAGAAGAGCAGGGAGGCCGAGGCCAGACCCAGCGCGCTGGGCACCAGGAACGCCGTGCGCAGGAAGGAGTTCCAGCGGGCCGCCTCCTGGACCAGCAGGGCCAGGCCGAGCGCGATGCCGATCAGGATGACCGTGGTGATGATCGTGTACTTCACCGTGAACCACACGGCCGGCCAGAACAGGCGGTTGCTCAGCGCGTCGGTGTAGTTGTCCGGCGCGTTGAAGCCGCGGTTGCCGGCGAACAGGCCCCAGTCCGACAGCGACATCTGGATCACCAGCAGTACCGGGACCACGAAGAAGACGGCCACGAACAACGCGGTGGGCGCGGCGTACAGCCAACCCTGGTTACGCCGGCGGCGGGAGAGCCCGGAGACCCGCCGCCGTCGGGCGGCGGGCCCCGGGATGGTGCTCGTAGGGGCGGCGGACGGAACCTCGGTCCGCCGCTCCACGGGAGTCGCCATTCGTCGTGTCCTTCTACTGCTGACTCAGCACCTCGGTGATGGCCTCGTTGTCGGCGTCGATCGAGGATCCGTCACCGAAGATGGCGTTGCGGAACAGGGTCACCCAGGGGCTGCC
>DASQVF010000378.1:0-2828 GCA_035640915.1 Propionibacteriaceae bacterium | reverse complement strand
GACAACCTGCGCCGGGTGGCCCGGGAGTTCGTCGAGGACCTGGCCGCCGACGGGGTGATCTACGGCGAGGCCCGGTGGGCGCCGGAGCAGCACACCGCCGGTGGACTCGGCCCGGCCGAGGCGATCGAGGCGGTCCGCGACGGGCTGGCCGAGGGCGTCGGCAACGCCGCCGTTGATGGGCGGACCATCGCCGTGCAGCAGATCATCACCTCGATGCGCCACGGCGAGCCGACCACCGCAATCGCCGAGCTGGCGGTCGCCTATCGCGACCACGGGGTCTGTGCCTTCGACCTTGCCGGGGCCGAGAACGGCTTCCCACCTGATCGCTTCCTGCCCGCCTTCCGCTACCTGCGGGAGCACAACGCGGTCTACACCATCCACGCGGGCGAGGCGGCCGGCCTCGACTCCATCTGGTCGGCCGTCCAGCAGTGCGCCGCGCACCGGATCGGCCACGGCGTACGCATCATCGACGACATCGCGCTCGACGGCGGCGACGGGACACCGACCCTGGGCCGGCTGGCCAGCTACATCCGGGACCAGCGGGTGCCGCTGGAGATGTGTCCGGCGTCCAACGTGCAGACCGGCGCCGTCCCCTCGGTCGCCCAGCACCCGATCCGGGTGCTGGACGACCTCGGCTTCGCCGTGACGGTCAACTGTGACGACCAGCTGATGACCGGCACCCGGCTGTCGGACGAGTTCCACCTGCTCTGCGGCGTGCTCGGCTACGACCTGGAGGGGGTACGCCGGCTGACCCTGAACGCCGCCCGGGCGGCTTTCGCCCCCTTGCCGGTGCGGCAGGCCATGATGGGTCGGATCTCGGACTACGCCACCTGAGGTGACCGCCTCCCGCGTCCAGTGCGGCGATCCCCGCGGAATCAGATTCACCGTGAAGGATCCGACCGCGTAGACCCGGTCGGATCGCTCACGTTGTCCATCAGCAGCCGCTCGAGGACCCGGGCGACGACCACCAGTTCCTCGATCGGCACCGACTCGTCCGGCCCGTGCGCCTCACGGACGCTCCCCGGCCCGTAGTGCAGGGTCGGGATGCCGGCTCCGGCGTACAGCCGCAGGTCGCTGCCGTACGAGGCGCCGCGCGGCGGTCCGACGTCCCTCCCGGTCACGTTCCGGTGCCCGGCGGCGATCCGCGCCCCCAGCGGATGTTCCGGTGGCAGCCGACCGCCGCGGAACACCCCACCCGGCCACGTCACCCGCGGTGGGTGGTCCCGGAGGTAGGGGTCCCGCGCCGCGACCTCGGCGACCGTGGCCTCGAGCTCGGCCCGCGCCGCCGCCGGCTCCTCGCCGATCCCCAGGCCGTAGCGGCCCTCGGCGATCAGCCGGTCGGGCACGCTGCTCGGCCAGTCGCCGGCCTGCAACCGGCCCACGGACAGGGGATAGGGGATGGGGTAGTCCCGTAGCAGGGGTTCCGGGTCTGCGTTGCGCCGCTGCTCCAGCGCGGCCAGGGCGGAGTGGATCGGCAGGTACGCGTCGATCGCCGAGTGGCCCGCGTAGCGGGTGCTGCCGTGGGTGGCCAGGCCGGGTACCTCGATCCGGAAGGTCAGCGAGCCGGCGTTGGCGGTGACCATCCGCAGGTCGGTGGGCTCGGGGATGACGCAGGCGTCGCCGGTGTGCCCGCGGGCGAGGGTGGCGTACGCGCCCAGCCCGCCGTCCTCCTCGCCGACGACGAGGTGCACGGCGAACGGTGGCACCTCCATCCCGCGGCCCAGCGCCCCCTCGACGGCACCGAGGATGGCGGCCACGCCGCCCTTCATGTCGCAGGCGCCCCGGCCGACCACGCGCCCGTTGCGCACGGCGGGTGCGAACGGGCCGTCGGACCACCGGGTGAGGTCGCCGGGTGGCACGACATCGACGTGCCCCTGCAGGATCAGGCTCGGCCGCTCGTCCGGCCGGTGCGTGCCCACCAGTCCCCAGGCCAGCGTGCGGTCCACCTCCTCGCCCGGGAAGTCGGCCCGGGCCCGCAGGTCGGCGAGGTCGATCGGCCACAGGTCGACCGCGAGCCCCAGCCCGGCCAGCCGGTCGGCCAGCAGATGCTGGATGTCGGTCTCCGCCGGCGTACCCCCGACGCTCGGGATGGCGATCAGCTCGCACAGCGTGGTGACCAGCGCCGTTTCGTCCACGTGTCCCTCCGACTCGATCGAGGCGATGCAGCACGCTACAAAACCCGCGAAGGACCCAGCGACTCGGCCGTTAGGGTGGGCCGCATGAGCGCGCGTGTGCTGACCGCCGTCGCGTGGCCGTATGCCAACGGCCCGCGACACATCGGTCATGTCTCCGGATTCGGGGTCCCGTCGGACATCTTCTCCCGCTACATGCGGATGACCGGCCGCGACGTGCTCATGGTCTCCGGCACCGACGAGCACGGCACACCGATCCTGGTCCAGGCCGAGCAGGAGGGGCTGACGCCGCGGGAGGCCGCCGACAAGTACAACCGGGTCATCGTGAACGACCTGGCCAGCCTCGGCCTGTCCTACGACCTGTTCACCCGCACCATCACCCGTAACCACTACCGGGTCACCCAGGAGCTCTTCCTGGGCCTGCACAAGAACGGGTACGTGGTGCCTCGAACCCAGCTGGGGGCGGTGAGCCCGAGCACCGGGCGTACCCTGCCCGACCGCTACATCGAGGGCACCTGCCCGATCTGCGGTTACCCGAGTGCCAGGGGCGACCAGTGCGACAACTGCGGGAACCAGCTCGACCCGGCCGACCTGATCAATCCACGGTCGCGGATCAACGGCGAGACGCCGAAGTTCATCGAGACCGAGCACTACTTCCTCGACCTGCCGGCGCTGTCCGGCGCGCTGGGCAAGTGG
>DASQVF010000377.1:0-4339 GCA_035640915.1 Propionibacteriaceae bacterium | reverse complement strand
ACCCCGTCACCGGGATGGAAGTGCGTGCCACGCTGCCGGACGAGGATCTCGCCGGCGTTGACCTGCTGCCCGCCGAACCGCTTGACGCCGAGCCGCTGGGAGTTGGAGTCGCGCCCGTTCCGGGTGGAGGAAGCGCCCTTCTTGTGTGCCATGTCGCCTCTACCTCAGCTCTCGATCCCGGTGACCTTGACCTGGGTGTACCGCTGGCGGTGACCCTGGCGCCTCCGGTAGCCGGTCTTGTTCTTGTACTTGAAGATTCGAATCTTGGGACCCTTGGTCTCCGCCAGCACCTCGGCGGTGACCGAGGCGCTGCCGAGCGCGGACTGGTCGGAGGTGACGGTGTCGCCGTCCACCAGCAGCAACGGGGTCAGCCGAACGCTCGCCCCGGCTTCGTCGTCGATCCGGTCGATCTCGAGCACGTCGCCGACGGCGACCTTGTGCTGGCGGCCGCCACTGCGCACGATCGCGTACACGTCTGGTCCACTCTCTTCGCGGTGTTTGTCGATCTGCGGCCAAGATGGCGCAGGACAGATGCGCACCCCAGCGCGCACCGAGGATCTAGATTACGTGGGCCGGACAAGGCCGGTCAAACCCGGAGACCTCCACCGGTACCGCCGTTAGCCTACGTGCGTGCTACCCCGGATCTCCGCCACGGCCTACCTGACCCCGTTGCGGGAGGGTGGCTCGCTGCCCGGGCTGATGGAGGCCGACGACCTGGGCACGTACGTGGTGAAGTTCACCGGCGCCGGGCAGGGGCCGAAGGCGCTGGTCGCCGAGATCGTCGTCGGCGAGCTCGGCCGGAGCCTGGGGATCGCCATCCCCGACCTCGTCCTCATCGACGTACACCCCGAGATCGGGCGTCGAGAGCCGGACGAGGAGGTGCAGGAGCTCGTCACCAGCAGCGCCGGCCTGAACCTGGGCATCGACTTCCTGCCCGGGGCGGTGGGTTACGACCGGTCGTTCTCGGTGCCACGGGAGGAGGCGGCCCGGGTGCTCTGGCTGGACGGCTTGGTCGCCAACGTCGACCGCAGTGCCCGCAACACCAACCTGCTGATCTGGCACCGCCGGCTGTGGGCCATCGACCACGGCGCCTGCCTGCGCTTCCACCACGCCTGGGGTGCGCCGGAGTCGTTCGCGGTCGGCGCCTACCGCTGGAGTGACCATGTCCTGACCGGCCGGGGCGACCCACGGACTGTGCATGACGAGCTGGCCCGACTGGTCACCGCGGAGCGGCTGGACGCGGTCATGGCGCATGTCCCCGACGCCTGGCTCGGGCCTGACCCGGCCCGACCGGACCCGAGCGCGCCGCCGGACGCGGCGTCGGCGCGGACCGCGTACACCGAGCACCTGCTGGCCCGCCTGGCCGCCGCGGACCGGTGGTTGCCATGACCGGCGCGGCAATGGCGTTCCAGTATGCGGTGCTGCGGGCGGTGCCCCGGATCGACCGCGGCGAGTTCGTGAACATCGGCGTGATCCTCTACTGCCAGCAGGCCGACTTCCTACGCTGCGCAGTCACCGTCGATTCAGAGCGGCTGCTCGCCCTGGACCCGGCGGTCGACCTGGAGGCGGTGCGCACGGCGGCGGACGGGGTCGTCGCCGGATGTGCGGTCGAGGGGGGCAGTGCCCGCCAGAACGACGGGCTGGCCGCCCGCTTCGGCATGTTGACCGCTCCGCGCAGCACGGTGGTGCAGCCCTCCCCCATCCACGCGGGCGTCACCTCCGACCCGGAACGGACGCTGGCCGACCTAGTGGCCAGGCTTGTCGCGCCACAACCGCGCTGAGCCTGTCGAAGGGCGCCGGAGCCCGCTTCGACAAGCTCAGCCCGCATCAACCGAGGGCGGCGGCCACTCCGGCGTCGTGCAGCCAGAGATCGGTGGCGACCACCCGGCAGGTGATGCCGCGGCCGGCGAACCGTTCCGCGTACGCCGGGGCGCCGCCGAAGGCTCCGACGAACAGGTCATGGTCGGCGGCCGCGGCGGCGATGCGGGTCAGCGCCGCGTCGTGCGAGTCGTCGTCCAGCAGGGCATCGACCGTGGTGCCAAGGGTGAGCGCGAGGTCGTACGGGCCGATGAACAGGCAGTCGACCCCGGGCACCGCCGCGATGGCCTCGACCGAGTCCAGGGCGTCCGCCGACTCGACCATCACCGCGCATGTCGTCGCGGCGTTCATCGCCTCCGGCTCCACCGACGGTCGCCCCCACGTCCGGGTGATCTGACCCCAGCTCCGCCGGCCCTGCGGCGGGTAGTACGTCGCCGCCACCGCCCGAGCCGCCTCGGCCGGCGCGTCCACCTGGGGCACGATCACCGTGGTGGCGCCGACATCCAGCGCGGCCCCGATCGCCGCGAAGTCGTTCGCGGCCACCCGTACCGCCAGCTCGGCCGCATCCGTCCGGAACGAGCGCGCCGCCTCGACCAGCTCGCTCCGCCCGTACACCCCGTGCTGCGCATCCAGGCAGACCCAGTCGAAGCCCCCTCCGGCGAGCCGCGCCACCGCCCCGGGGCTGGAGTCGTTGCACCACACCCCGCGCGAGTCGGGGCCGAAGCCGCCGGTCACGACCGGAGCTCGCTGCGCGAGGCGATGCCGAGCTTGCGGTACGCCGAACTGAGGTGACTCTGCACGGTCCTCATGGATAGCACGAGCTCCTCGGCGACCTCGCGGTCGGTCGGACCCCGAGCCGGCCGGCCGGCAACTCCCGTAGCCTGCCGACAGAACCGCGCTGGCGTGCAACCCCGGAGGTTCACCGATGACGACCGTCAGGATCACCAGCGATCCGATGTCCCTCGACGACCTCGTCGCGATCGTCGATGGAGCGCAGGTGAACCTCGACGACGCGGTCCGGGAACGCATGGCCGGTTCTCGTGCGGTGATCGACCAGGCACTCGCGGCGAGCGACGCCGTCTACGGGCTCACCACCCACGTGGGCCACGGGCGAGACATCAGACTCACGGACGAGGAGATCCGCGACCAGCAGATGTTCCTGATCCGGTCGCACAGCGGAGGAGTGGGACCAGCCATGCCCGTGCCTCTGGTGCGGGCGGCCTTGGCGGTCCGCCTGAACGGGCTGGCCAGAGGCGGGTCGGGCGCCTCCCCGGCCGCCGCCGATGTCCTCGTCGCCATGCTGAACCGCGCCGTCCACCCGGTGGTTCCCGGCGTCGGGTCGGTGGGGGCCGGTGACCTGTCGCTGCTGGCCGGGGTGGCGCAGGTTGCCGTCGGGATGGGCCGTGCCACCTATCAGGGCGAGATCATGTCCGGCGGGGAGGCTCTGGCCCGCGCCGGCATCGAACCCCTGACCCCGAGCGGCAAGGACGGCCTTGCCCTCATCTCCTCCAACGCGGTGTCGATCGGCCACGCCGCACTGGTGGTGGCGCGAGCCCATCGCGTCGCGCAGCTCTCCGACGTGGCCGCCGCCTTGACGATGGAAGCGCTGGGTGCCAACCCCTCGATCCTCCACCCGGCGGTCGCCGCGGCCAAGGCGATCCCCGGCCAGCGCGCGGCCATCGACCAGCTGCGACAACTGCTGGCCGGTGGCTCGCTGATGGAAGGGGGAGCGGCGAACTCGGTCCAGGATGCGCTGTCGGTTCGGGTGGTGCCGCAGGTCCATGGTGCACTGCGCCACTTCCTTGCCGCCTTCCGCGACGCCGTCGACCAGGAGCTCAACGCCGCCTCGGACAACCCGCTGGTCGTGACCGCCGACCAGGCCGTGATCAGCAACGGCAACTTCCACCCGATGGTCATGGCGATCGCCGCTGACGCGCTTCGAGTTGCGGTGACCCATGTCGGACAGCTCAGCGAACGTCGGATGGCCCATCTGTGGGAGGCCTACTTCGCCGGGATGGACTCGGGGCGACCACCCGTCGTGCCGGCTGGCTTGGCTCTGCGGTATCCGGCCGCCGCGGTGTTCGCTGAGCTCAAGCACACCGCCGCGCCGGGGACGCTGGACACCCCTCCGCAGGATCTCGGCATCGAGGACCACGGCACGGGTGCGCCGCTCACCGTGCGCCTGACGGACCGCGCGCTCGAGCTGCTGGAGGACCTTCTGGCCATCGAGACGTTGATTGCGCGGGATGTTCTCGCCGTGGCGAAGGACCCCGGCCCTCGCCTGGGCTCCGGAACCAGCGCCGCGCTGCACGCGATCACGCAGGCGGTCGCCGAAGGTTCCGCACCGGAGGTCGTCCATCTTCGGGTGAAGCAGCACCTCGCCGAGTTCGCGAAGTCCGAGCTGGTACGCCGCTCAGGCTGACCCGTCCTCGGCGGCGGCGAGCAGCTCCTGGCGGTGGGCCAGCGTGGTCCGCATCCGCCCGTGGCTCTGGCCGAGCTCGATCTCAGCGGCGTCGATCCG
>DASQVF010000376.1:0-2258 GCA_035640915.1 Propionibacteriaceae bacterium | reverse complement strand
CAGGCGAAGCGGCACGGCATCCAGTCCCACTACCGGCCGGAGCGCCCCGCCGCCGTTACCGCCGGCTAGACCGGAGCGCCGGCCAGCGCCCAGCGGATCGTGCTCAGCGCCGACCGGGTGAGCGGGCGGGCGAGCAGCCCATCCGTGGTGGGCTGCAGCATCATCGCTCGCGCCCACGAAGGAAGGGTCGACACTGCTCCGGCGGCCAGCAGCGCGTAGCCCAGTTTCTGCGGTCCGGCCAGCGGTGGGTCCTTGAGCAGGAGTGCGGCGGCCTCCGACGCCGCTGGGGTCAGCTCCAGCTCAGGCCGGTACTCAGCCAGCAGCTGGTCCACCTCCGCCACCGTCCTCGGCGGGTCGACCACCCCGAGCTGCTCGGCGACGAAGCCGGACTGACGGACGTAGTCGTCAGCGTCGGCGGCGCTGAGCGGTGGCGACCCGAAGACCTGGTAGGCGTTCAGGAAGCTGTCCACCTCCGCCAGGTGGATCCAGCCGAGCAGGTGCGGGTCGTCGGCACGGTACGGCCGGCCGGCCGGCGTGGTGCCCGTCACCCGCTTGTGGATCGCCCGGACGATGCGGATGCTGCGCTCGGCGTCGGCAATGGTGCCGTACGTCGTCGTCGCCAGGAACCGGCTGGTCCGCTGCAGCCGCCCCCATGGGTCGCCGCGAAATCCTGAGTTCTGGCTGACGCCGAGCATGGCCACCGGGTGCAGCGACTGCAGCAGCAGGGCCCTGATGCCGCCGACGAACATCGCGGTGTCGGCGTGGACCTGCCAGATCGGGTCCTTGGCGGTGAACCAGCGCGGCCCCGGCGTGTACCAGATCTGCTGGTGCGCCTCGAGGAACTCCGGGCCGGCGATTCGGTTCCGGACCGCCTGGGCCAGCTGCTTGCGTCGGACGTCCAGTGTGTGCCCGAACAGCAGCTGTCCGGGCCGGAGGGCGAGAGACATCTCGGGAGCCTACGCTGCAGAGAATGAGCGTCTACGCCGACGAGTACGCGCGCAGTCTGGCCGACCCGCGCTCGTTCTGGGCCGACCAGGCGGAGGCGATCGACTGGTACGTGCGGCCCCAGACGATCCTCGACGCCACCCGGGCGCCGCTCTACCGCTGGTTCGCCGGTGGCGTCCTCAACACCTGCTACAACGCCCTCGACCGGCACGTCATCCGCGGCCGGGCCGACCAGCCGGCGTTGGTCTTCCACTCCGCCTACACCGGCACCCGCCGGGTCTACACCTACGCGGACCTGCTGGAACGGGTCGCGCAGCTGGGCGGGGCGCTGCGCGAGCTCGGCGTACGCCCCGGCGACCGGGTGGTGATCTACCTGCCGATGGTGCCCGAGGCGGTGATCGCCATGCTGGCCTGCGCCCGGATCGGCGCCGTGCACTCGGTGGTCTTCGGCGGCTTCGCCGCCGGAGAGCTCGCGGCCCGGATCGACGACGCCCGGCCCAAGGTGATCATCTCCGCCTCCTGCGGGCTGGAGGCGACCAAGGTGATCGAGTACAAGCCGCTGCTGGACGCCGCGCTCGCCCGGACCCGACACCAGCCCGACTACTGCGTGATCTTCCAGCGCCCGCAGCTCCCTGCCGAGCTCAGTGAACCGCGCGACATCGACCTGGCCGTGCTGATGCGGCCCGGCGCGTTCGAACCGGCGGTCTGCGCCGAGGTGGCCGCCACCGACCCGCTCTACATCCTCTACACCTCCGGCACCACCGGGAAGCCGAAGGGCATCGTGCGCGACCAGGGCGGTCATGCCGTCGCTCTGGCGTACTCGATGCGGGCCGTCTACGACGTCGGGCCCGGCGAGGTGATGTTCACAGCGAGCGATGTGGGCTGGGTGGTCGGCCACTCCTACATCACCTACGCGCCGCTGCTGGTCGGCGCGACGACGGTGCTCTACGAGGGCAAGCCGGTCGGCACGCCGGACGCAGGAGCGTTCTGGGACGTCGTCGCCGAGCACGAGGTCAAGGTGATGTTCACCGCGCCCACGGCGATCCGGGCGATCCGCAAGGCCGATCCGGACGGCGCCCTGATCGCTCAGCGCGACACCTCGTCGCTGCAGACCCTGTTCCTGGCCGGCGAGCGGCTGGACCCGGACACCTGGGCCTGGGCCGGCGACAAGTTGGGTGTCCCGGTGGTCGACCACTGGTGGCAGACCGAGACCGGCTGGCCGATCGTGGCCAACCCCCGCGGCCTCGAGCCGCTGCCCATCAAGCCCGGCTCACCCTCGGTACCGGTGCCGGGCTACGACGTACGCGTGCTGG
>DASQVF010000375.1:0-3522 GCA_035640915.1 Propionibacteriaceae bacterium | reverse complement strand
CGGACCCGCCGGGCCTCCGCCGGCGTCATGCCGTCGATCCCGGCCTCGCCGCTGGTCACCATGGTGTACACCACGCGCTTGCCCTGTCCGGTCCAGCGGGCGACGGCCGCCGCCGCGCCGAACTCCATGTCGTCGGGATGGGCGACCACGCAGAGGGCGCTGGTCCAGGACTCGTCCACCGGCTCGAGATCGGGCATGGCAGGAGCGTAGTGTCCGGCGGCG
Organism: Propionibacteriaceae bacterium; assembly: GCA_035640915.1. Classification (GTDB taxonomy): domain Bacteria; phylum Actinomycetota; class Actinomycetes; order Propionibacteriales; family Propionibacteriaceae; genus Microlunatus. The sequence goes on along the minus strand of DASQVF010000375.1, from coordinate 3,300 downwards.
GGTCGGCGGTCCCCGGCGACCCGGTGTGCCCCCCTACGCTGCTGACATGGACTTGCTGCCGCTGGCCTTCACCAGCGGATGGACCAGCGGGATCAACGCCTACGCGACCGTGCTCATCCTCGGCCTGCTCGGGCGGTTCGCCGGCATAGAGGAGATCCCTGGCGGTCTGCAGCGCACCGACGTGCTGATCGCGTCCGCGGTGCTCACCGTGATCGAGTTCGTGGCCGACAAGGTGCCCTACGTCGACTCCATCTGGGACGGCGCCTCCACCGTGGTGCGGCCGATCACCGGAGCGGTCATCGGCGCCCTGCTGGCCGGCGGCAGCGGTGATCTGGTCACCCTCACCCTGGCGTCGGTCGGCGGAGTGACCGCACTGGTCAGTCATCTGGTCAAGGCCGGGCTGCGGCTGGCCATCAACACCTCGCCCGAGCCGGCCAGCAATATCGGCGCCTCCCTGGCCGGGGACGTCTCCGTCGCCGGAGTGACCGCCTTCGCGCTGCTCAACCCGGTGCTGGCCGCGATCCTCGTTGCGGTGCTGCTGGTGGCGGGCATCTGGCTCACCCTCGCCGTGATGGGCCGGATCCGCCGTGGCTGGCACGCCTTCCGCCGCTGGATGCAGCCGACGTGAGCGAGCTTGCGAGCTCACCATCCAGCACAGCACCGACGGGCACGTGGCCGACGAGCGTCAGCGAGGAGGACACGACGAGCGTCAGCGAGGAGGACACGTGAGCGAGCTTGCGAGCTCACCATCCAGCACAGCACCGACGGGAACGTGGCCGACGAGCGTCAGCGAGGAGGACCCGTGACCGCGCCGGTCGTCGTGATCGGCGGCGGTCTGGCCGGGATGGCGGCGGCAGCCCGCCTCGCCAAGTCCGGCTTCCCGGTCGAGCTCCATGAAGGCACCGACCGGTTGGGGGGTCGCTGGGCGGCCTCGCCGCTGCCGTCCGGCGTCCTGGTCGACGCGGCTCCGGCGGTACTGGGCTTCCCGGCGCCGTGGCGCGATCTGTTCCGCAAGAGCGGCCGCCCGCTGGAGGCGGAGCTGACCCGGCAGGGGTACGCACTGGCCCCGGCCGAACCCGCGGTCCTGGTCTTCGCCGACGGAACGGAGCTGGTCTGGCCCGCCGACCGCGGTGGTCAGCACGCCGCCCTGGCCGCGCAGTACGGCGCAACTGTCGCCGCCCGCTGGCAGGACCTGGTCGACCGGCTCGACCGGGTCTGGCAGACCCTCCGGCCGCTGGGCTGGGAGGCCGAGCGGCGGGAGTCCGACCTGACCCGCGCGGTCCGGCGGGACCTGTTGGGCCGGCAGAACGTGGCCGGCCTGGCCCGGTCGGCCGGTCATCCGCATCTCGAGGCCCTCGTCCGCAGTGTCGCCCACCGGCTGGGCGGGACGCCGGAGCAGACGCCGGCCTGGGCCGCGGTCGAGCTCTCCCTCCAGCGGACCTTCGGCCGTTGGCAGGTGCAGCCCGAGGACCGGAACCGAGCCGCCGGCGAACCGGGCCGGACGTCGGTCCTGGTCGAGGCGCTGGCCGGCCGGCTCGACCTGCGCCGGGTCGACGTCCGTCGGAACAGCCCGGTCACCGCGATCCGGGTCAGCGATGGTCGCGTCGTCGCTGTCGGCACCGGGTCAGCGGACCGACCGGCGCAGGCCGTGGTGAGCACCATCGACCCCTGGCACACCTTCGAGGTCCTGCTCCCCGGTCGCACGGCCGGCCGCACCCGGCGACGGGTCCGTAGTCTCCGCCCGGCCCTCGGTGCGGCGATCCGGCATGAGGTCACCGACCGGTCGAGCGCCGCCGTGCGGGAGACCGTGTGGCTGACGGGCGACGGAGTTCCCACCGTCGCCTACGCCCGCCCCGTCGCCGGGTCCACGGTGACGACTGTCCACGACTTCGGGTCCGTCCGACCGAGTCCGGGGTCCGGAGTCGGCTGGGCCGGGATGCGCAGCTGGGTCCGCCGGCCGGACGTCACGACGGAGCTGCCGGGGCTCTTCGTCGCCGGCCCGTTCTCCCCCGCCGGCCCTGGCGGGTCGGCCGAGGTGCTCTCCGGCGCCCTGGCCGCGTACGCCGTTCAGGGCTATCTCGGACGCTGACTCGCGCGGTGCGGCCTGAGCTGGTCAACGGCCCTTCGACAAGTCCAGCTCGGAGGCGTTCCGTATACTCAGACGTTCATGTCCAGCGCGTGTGAGGAATGTCTTTCTTGACCGAGGTGCAGGCTTCGAGCACCGTCGAGCGCGAGTTGGCGATCGAGCAGGCCCATGTGGATCTGGTGTACGCCCGGCTCGCCGAGGCCACCCGGTCCGCCCAGTCGCTGGCCCAGGCCGGCCGCGACCTGTTCCGCTCCGACCGTGAGTCCTACCTCCGGGAGGAGGACGGCACCGGACTCTACGAGCGGGACGTGTTCGCGTTCCAGGCGGCCAAGCGGCTGGCCGTGCTGGACGCCGAGCACGAGGGCCTGGTCTTCGGCCGGCTGGACCGGACCGACGGCGAGGTGCGCTACGTCGGCCGCATCGGCGTCCGCGACGCGGAGTACGAGCCGCTGGTCGTGGACTGGCGGGCGCCGGCCGCCGAGCCCTTCTACCGGGCGACGCCCAGCCAGCCGATGCAGGTGGTCCGCCGCCGGGTGCTGCGCTGCCAGGGCGATCGGGTGGTCGGCATCGAGGACGACCTGCTGGACGCGGAGAACGCCAGCGGCGACCTGCCGGTGATCGGCGAGGGCGCGCTGCTCGCCGCCATCTCGCGGGCCCGCGGCCACACCATGCGCGACATCGTCGCCACCATCCAGACCGAGCAGGACGAGGCGATCCGCGCGCCCTACCAGGGCTTCACGATGATCAGCGGAGGACCTGGCACCGGCAAGACGGTGGTCGCGCTGCACCGGGCCGCGTACCTGCTCTACTCCAACCGGCGGCGCTTCGAGTCGGGCGGAGTACTCGTGGTCGGGCCGAGCAACGCGTTCATGAACTACATCGAGCGGGTGCTGCCCTCCCTCGGCGAGGAAGCCGTCACCCTGCGGCCGATCGGCGGGGTGGCCGGCGACGTGGTGCGGCTCCGCGGCGAACGACTCGACCCACCGGCGACCGCCGCGGTCAAGGGCAGCCTGCGGATGGCCAAGCTGCTGCGCCGGCTGGCCCACGAGCCGCCGGTCGGCGGACCGACCGAGCTCCGGCTGACGATCAAGGGACACGTCCTGGTGCTGCCGGGACGGGTGCTGGACGAGATCCGCAAGGAGACGTTGAGCCACCACAAGCTGAACCTGGGCCGTCCCGCCGCCGAACGGGCTCTGCTCAGCGCGCTGTGGCGG
>DASQVF010000374.1:0-6071 GCA_035640915.1 Propionibacteriaceae bacterium | reverse complement strand
GTGGCCGCGCAGGAGCGGCTGGAGCTGGCCAGTCTGGTGCAGGAGTACCAGGCGCTCAAGCTGCGGCTGGGCCTGGTGGAGTTCGCCGACCAGATGGCCATCGCCGCCCGGCTCGCGGTGCAGGCCCCCGCGGTCTCGGCGACGCTCCGGTCGAGCTTCGCGGTGGTGCTGCTGGACGAGTACCAGGACACCTCGGCCGCCCAGGCGATCATGCTCCGCGGTCTTTTCTCCGGAGCAACGCCGAGTGAGGGCATGGGTCACCCGGTGACCGCGGTGGGCGACCCGCTGCAGGCGATCTACGGCTGGCGCGGCGCGGCGGCGAGCAACATCCTGACCTTTGCGGAGAGCTTCCGGCGGCGGGACGGGCGGCCGGCGACCGACTTCGCCCTGACGGTCAACCGGCGCAGCGGTCACACCATTCTGGATTTGGCCAACGGGCTCAGCGCCCCACTGCGCGGCGAGGCAGCGGGTCCCGGGGTGGGCCGGCTGGAGCCGCCGTCCGAGGCGCCGGCCGGTGAGGTGCGGGCGGCCACCTTCGAGACCTGGGCCGAGGAGGTCGGCTGGATCGCCGACCAGGTGGTGGCGGTCCGGGCCGAGGGTCCGGCGTCCCGATGGGCCGACATCGCCGTGCTGACCCGCCGCAACGCCGACATCGCGCCCCTCTACGCGGAGCTCACCGCCCGCGACGTACCCGTCGAGATCGTCGGTCTCGGCGGTCTGCTGCACCTCCCCGAGGTGATGGACGTGACGGCCACACTGCGGCTGATCGACGACGTCACCGCCAACCCGGACCTGATCCGGCTGCTGACGGGACCGCGCTGGCGGGTCGGCCCCCGCGACCTGGCGCTGCTCGGTCGCCGTGCGCTTCAGCTCGCTCGGGCCGCGACGCCGCCGGGGGACGCGGGCGCCGACTCGGTGCTGGATGCGCTGGAGCACGCCGTCGCCGACCTCGACCCCACCGACGTGGTGAGCCTGCTCGACGCCCTGGAGGACCCGGGATCGGAGCCCTACTCCGACGCCGCCCGGGATCGGTTCACCCGGCTGGCCGAGGAGCTCGCCTACCTGCGGCGGCATGTGGACGAGCCGGTGCTCGACCTGGCCCGCCGGGTGATCGCCACCCTCGGCCTGGACATCGAGCTGCTCGCCACGCCGGAGTACGCCCGGTCGTCACGGCGCGATCAGCTCGGCGCCTTTCTGGACGCCGTCGCGGCCTACGTCGACGTGGACGGCGAGGCATCTCTCAGCGGACTGCTCGGCTACCTCCAGGCCGAGCTCGACCAGGGCACCGGTTTGGACCAGGCGGTGCCGTCGGACCGCGAGGCGGTCAAGCTGCTGACCGTGCACAAGGCCAAGGGCCTGGAGTGGGAGGCCGTGTTCCTTCCCGCCCTGATGCAGGGCACCTTTCCCAGCGATCGAGTCACCGACAACTGGGTCATCAACCCGTCGGTGCTACCGGCCGATCTGCGCGGAGATGCCGGGTCGATCCCGCAGCTGGCCGAGGCGAGCAACTCAGGCATGGCCGCGTACAAGGCGGCGTTGTCGGAGCAGCAACTGCTGGCGGAGGACCGGCTGGCCTATGTCGCGGTGACGCGGGCCAAGCGACTGCTGGTGGGGTCCGGACACTCCTGGCGAGCCGAGCTGGTGCGGTCCCGGACACCGTCGGCCTACCTGCGGGCGATCCTGACCGCGGCGCGGGAACAGGGCCGGTTGCTCGCCGAGGCCGGGCCACCCGGACCGGACAACCCGCTTGTCACCGAGGCGGTCCCGCATCCGTGGCCCGCACCGCTGGACCCGGACGCCCTGCGCCGGCGCGAGGACGCGGCCGAGTCGGTCCGCCGGGCCCGGGCGCGGTTCGCCGCGACGGGGGCGTACGAGGACCCCGACACGCCGCCGCTGCTGCTCGACGACGAGGAACGGCTGGCCGGCTGGGACGCGGATCTGCAGCAGCTGCTGGCTGAGGCGGTGGCCGCCCGGTCCGGGCAGCAGATGGTCCCGCTGCCGGCGCAGCTGAGCACGACTGCCGTGCTCCGGCTGCAGTCCGACCCCGACGCGTTCGCCGCCGAGGTCGCCCGGCCGATGCCCGCGCCGCCGTCGCGGGCGGCCCGGTTCGGCACCCGGTTCCACCTGTGGGTCGAGCGTTACTTCGGGCCGGCCCTGGCCACCGGGGGACTTGGCCAGCAGCCGCTGCTCGACCCGGACGACCTGCCGGACCGGGCCGACGCCGGGGCGTACGGGGAGGAGGAGCTGCGCGCCCTGTGCGACGCGTTCGCCGCCGGGCAGTTCGGCCGCACGGTGCCGTACGCCCTGGAGGCGCCGTTCAGCGTGGTGATCGGCGGCCGGCTGGTCCGCGGCCGGATCGACGCGGTGTACGCAGACGTGGGCGAGGGTTTCCGGTTCCGGGTGGTCGACTGGAAGACCAGCAGGACCGAGACGGCCGACCCGCTGCAGCTCGCGATCTACCGACTGGCCTGGGCGGAGGCGAACTCGGTGCCGGTGGGCGAGGTGGACGCGGTCTTCTACTACGTTCGCACCGACAGCACGGTCCGGCCGCCCGACCTCCCGGAGCGAATCGAGCTCGAGCGACTGGTCACCGGCGGCGGTGGGGCTACTACGCTGGTTCAGTGATCAACTGGGCTATGGCCAGTGACCTCGATCGGGTCGATCATCACCGCAGTTCCACCGACTGGGTTGCGGGGCTGTGGCGGTCCGAGGATGCCAAGCTGCTGAAGCTCGACGCCCAGGCCCGGTTCACCACCAACACTGGTGGCAGCAAGCTGCGGATGACTCGGCCCTTCGTGGAGTTCGACAGCCAGCGCCACCGGCTCCTCGGGCTGCTCAACGGCATGCCGATCTTCGCGGTGGAGACCCTCACCGAGGGTGAGGTGCACGACTTCCGCGAGGTGGGGTTCCAGCTCAGCGACAACGAGCGGGACATCGCCGCCGCGGCCGCCGCGATCGTCCACTGGCACCAGCGCGAGCCGATGTGTCCGCAGTGCGGCGGCCCGACGAAGGTGATCAACGGGGGGTTCGCCCGGCACTGTCTGGCCTGCGGCCACGACCACTTCCCGCGCACCGACCCGGCCGTCATCGTGGCGGTGGTCGACGAGGCGGATCGGCTGCTGCTCGGCGGGCAGCCGTCCTGGGGCAACCGGGTCTCGGTGCTGGCCGGCTTCGTCGAGGCGGGGGAGTCGCTGGAGCAGACGATCTACCGCGAGATCGGCGAGGAGGTCGACATCGAGCTCGGTGAGCTCACCTACTTCGGCAGCCAGCCGTGGCCGTTCCCGCGATCGCTGATGGTGGGGTTCTTCGCCCGCGCCCGCAGCACCCGGATCTGCGTCGACCTCGACGAGATCGCCCACGCCGAGTGGTACACCCGGGACGAGCTGCAGGAGAAGCTGGCGGCGGGTGAGCTGGGCCTGCCGGGCCCGAGCTCGATCGCCTCGCGGCTGATCCAGACCTGGCTGGATGGCCCTACGCCCCTTCCTTAGTGCTGTTCTCGCACCCGTCCGCTCGGAGAGCTGGCGCCGTCGTCGCTCGAGGTCAGAGCCGGTTGCGCAGGCCGCTGGCCCGGCTCGCCGGTCGCGAGACCGCACGGCGGATGGCCGCCTCGGAGCCGATCACCTGCACCTGCTCCTTGGCCCGGGTGACCGCGGTGTAGAGCAGCTCGCGGGTGAGCAGCGGCGACGTCGGCGGCGGGACCAGGAACGTGACCCGCTCGAACTGGCTGCCCTGCGCCCGGTGCACCGTCATCGCGTGCACGGTCTGCACCGCGTCCAAGCGGACGGGAGCGAACAGCGTGGCCTCGGCGCCGCGGGCGAACGCGGCCCGGACCCCGGCAGGAGTGTCGACGATGACGCCGGTGTCGCCGTTGTACAGCCCCATCTCGTAGTCGTTGGCCGTCACCAGCAGCGGGCGGCCCAGGTACCACTCGCCGTCCTCGGCGTACCCGGGCACCGCCTCGGCCAGCCAGCGCTCGACCTCCAGGCTCCACCGGCCGACCCCGTACGGTCCGCGCCGGTGGCCGCACAGCAGCCGATGCTGGTCCAGGGCGGCCAGCGCTGCCGGCACGTCGCCCGCGCGCGCCGCGGCGAGGGTGGCCGCTCCGGTCGCCTGTACGTCCCCGGCGAGCGCGCGGAGAGCGTCGGCGCTCGGCCCCGTGTCGGCGTCCGGCTCGACCTCGAGGAACCGCACCGCGGACGAGCCGGTCCGCAGCACGGCCATCACCTGGTCGTCGTTGCCGCTGCGGATGGCCCGGGCCAGCTCGTCGATCGCCTGTCCGAAGCGCCAGGTGCGGGTGAGCTGCACCACGGCGTGCACCGGCTCCGGCAGCTCGCGGTCCGCGGCACCGACCTCGGCCAGCCGATCGGCCAGCCGCGGGTCCGGCGTCCCCGGCGCCCGGACCACGTCGGCCAGGACCGCTCCTGCTTCCACCGATGACAGCTGGTCGGGATCGCCGACCAGCAGCAGGCGGGCCGTCGGCCGAACCGCCTCGACCAGCCGGGCCATCAAGGTGAGCGACACCATCGAGGTCTCGTCGACGACGACGATGTCGTGCGGCAGCTGGTTGTTGGCGTCGTGCCGGAACCGGCCGCGGGCCTGGGGCAGCCATCCGAGCAGCCGGTGGAGGGTCACCGCGCGGAGGTCGCCCAACCGCTCCCGGTCCGCCGCCGGCAGCTCGGCCGCCGCGCGCCGCACCGCCTCCTCCAGCCGGGCCGCGGCCTTCCCGGTGGGAGCGGCCAGCCCGATCCGTACCGGGCGCCCGGGCTGGTCGAGCAACAGTGCCAGGAGTCGGGCCACCGTGGTCGTCTTGCCGGTGCCGGGTCCACCGGACAGCACGCTCAGCCAGCTCAGCGCGCTGACCGCGGCGGCCAGGCGTTGGGCGTCCGGCTCGCCGTCGGTCGCGGGCGGGAACAACCGGTCCAGGCCCGCGGCCAGCCGCGCGGTGTCCACCTCCGGCGGGTCGGCGGCGAGACGGTCCTGGAGGCAGATCCGGACCTGTTCCTCCTGCTGCCAGTACCGCTCCAGGTAGAGCAGCCCGGCGGTCATCCGCAAGGGCCGGGCGGCCGGACCAGTCGCGTCGGCGGTGACCAGCGGGCTGGCCAGGCAGGCCTCCAGCCACGCCGTGCGCTCCGGCCACGGCAGTCCGGACAGGTCGACGCCCTCCTCGGCCTCGTCGAACACCGTGTGGTCGACCGTCTGCAGGTCGAGGGTCACCGAGCCGTTGCGAAGGGCGCGGACCGCCAGGGCCAGCGCAAGCAGCACCCGCTCGTCGTCCTCCTGGCCGATCCGGCCGATCGCCAGCGCGGTGTGGACGTCGGCAGCGACCAGAACGCCGGCCTCGTTGAACGTGCCCAGCAGGCCGTGCCGGTCGTGGACGAGCCGGCCGCGCTCGTCGCCGACCCGGGTGAGCGTGTCCAGGATCATGTGGCGTCCCCGTCCAACCGATCCGACAGCGCCGCCACCAGCTTCCCGGGCGGCCGCCAGCTGAACACCCCGCAGGGGACGCCGTCGACGACAGGGGTCGTCGGTCCGGCCATGCCGCGCACGAACAGATAGAGCACTCCGCCGAGGTGGCGGGAGGGGTCGTAGCCGGGCTGGCGCCAGCGCAGCAGCCGGTGCACCGCAACCGCGTACAACAGCGCCTGCAGCGGGTAATGCGCCCGAACCATCGCTCCGGCCATCCGGGATGGGGTGTACTGGCCGACGGTCAGCGGCGGCCCGTCCAGCGGACCGAGCCAGTTCGTCTTGTAGTCCACGACCAGATAGCGCGGTTCGCCGTCGGGTCCCGGCACCCGGAGCACGGCGTCGATGCTGCCGGTCAGGAAGCCACGGAGGGTCTGGTCGGCCAGCGCCGGATCGGCCAGAGCGTCCGGATACGCCGCGAGCGGGTCGGGGAACGACAGGTGCTCACGGAGCAGCGGCACCAGGTCGGCCAGCCGGAGGTCGGAGCGGGTGACCTCGCCACCGGCCAGCGGGAGCTCGAAGCCCAGCTCGGCCATCCGGTCGCGGCGCGGGATGTCGGCCAGCGTGCGGTCGCCGGCCAGCGGACCCAGTGGCGTGGCGAAGGCCGG
>DASQVF010000373.1:0-7434 GCA_035640915.1 Propionibacteriaceae bacterium | reverse complement strand
AAGAAGACGATGAACGTCGCCGTACACGTCATCCCGACCGCCAGCAGCGGGTCGGGTCGACCCTCCGACGTCAACACCGGCTTCGGCGGTCAGTCAGGGACCAGTCTCTGGCGTTGAGCAGAACAGCACCTGCACCGGCCGCGCGGCGCCGACTGGCCCGCGTGGTCGGTGCCGTGCTGCTGGTCGGCTGGCTGGCCGGCTGCGGAGCTTCGGCTGGCCCGTCCTCCCCGGCCGGGCCGGCCTCGGGCCCGACCGCAGCGACCGAGGAGCCGGGTTCCGTACCGTCAGTCCGGTTGGGCCGGCCGGGACCGACCGAGCGGGTGCACTTCGTGCCGGAGACGGTAGTCCTGCCCGGAGGGGTCCGAGCGGCGGTGAAGCCGGCCACCACCGTGGACGGAGAGCTCCGGGTGCCCGAGAACGCGCAGCACGTGGGCTGGTGGGATGGCAGCGCGTACGCGGGTGACCCGTTCGGCCGCACCGTCATCGCCGGTCACGTCGACTCGGCCAGCGGCGATGCCGGCTTCTTCGCCGGGCTGTGGCGCGTCCAGGTGGGTGACGTGGTCACCCTGGGCGACGGCTCACACCGGCTCAGTTACCGGGTCTCCGCGGTCCAGACCGTGGCCCGCCAGGCCCTGGCCACCGACAGTCGGGCCTTCGACCAGAGCGGGCCGCACCGGCTGGTGCTGATCACCTGCACCGGCGACTATCGCCGTGACCGCGGCGGATACGAGAGCAACCTGGTCGTCGTCGCCGCGCCCCTCGGCCTCGCGCGCTGAGTTCTCTGTGCTCTTCTCGCTCGAAGAGCGGGGACGCTGTCTGGTGTGTCGGCCGTGGCCGCTCAGGCGGTGGGGCGCTCGTCGGATCGCGGGTGCGGGCCGCGGTCGACGGACCGGCTGCGGTGCCGACGCCGGCGGCGGCGTCCGCTGCCACCGGCTTCCTGGTCCGCACCCTCCGCTGAGTCCTCCGGCGTGGTTCCGGGCTCGGTCCCGGCCGGGGCGGACAGCTCGCCGGTCGGCTCCGTCGGCTCGGTCTGCGCCCGCTCGACCGGCACCCCGTTGCGCAGCCGCCGGCGCTGGCCCCGCTTGGGCCGCTCGGCCCGGCGGGCCCTCCGGTCCTCACCCTCCTCGACCGAGCGCGGCGGCTTCGCCGGCGCTATCCGGCCCTTGGCGGCCGGATCGATGCCCAGGTCGTGGTACAGGTGGGCCGACGTGGAATAGGTCTCCTGCGGCTCCTCGAACGGCAACCCGAGGGTGTTGTTGATCACCTTCCAGCGAGTCCGGTCGGCCCAGTCGACGAAGGTCACCGCGATCCCGGACGCACCCGCCCGGCCGGTCCGGCCGATCCGGTGCACGTAGGTCTTGTCGTCGTCCGGGCACTCGTAGTTGATCACGTGGGTGATGCCCTCGACGTCGATGCCGCGGGCCGCCACGTCGGTCGCGACCAGCACGTTGATCTTGCCCTCACGGAACTGCTTGAGCGCCTTCTCCCGGAGGGCCTGGTTGAGGTCGCCGTGGATGGGCGCAACGGCGAAGCCCCGGTCGGCGAGGTCGTCGCTGAGCCGCTGGGCCGAGCGCTTGGTCCGGGAGAAGATCATCACCCGGTTGCGGTTCTCCGCTTGAAGGATCCGGGCAACGATCTCGGGCTTGTCCAGGTCGTGCGCCTGGTAGACGAACTGCGCGGTGGCCGGCACCATCATGGTGTCCTCGGCCGACTCGGCGCGGATGTTGACCGGGTGCCGCAGATGCCGGCGGGCGAGCGAGACGATGGCCGCGGGCATGGTCGCGGAGAACAACATGGTCTGCCGCAGCTCCGGCGTCCGCGACAGGATTCGTTCCACGTCCGGTAGGAAGCCGAGGTCGAGCATCTCGTCGGCCTCGTCCAGCACCAGCACCTTGACGTGGCTGAGGTCCAGGGCGCCGCGGTCGACCAGGTCGAGGAGCCGACCGGGCGTCCCGACCACGACCTCGACACCGCGGGCCAGACCGTTCAGCTGGGCGTCGTAGCCGACCCCGCCGTACACGGTGAGGACGCGGGCGTGGCGCAGCGTCGACGCCACGGCCAGGTCGGCGCTCACCTGGCTGGCCAGCTCGCGGGTCGGCGTGACCACCAACGCTTGCGGGGCGCCGGGCTTGGCCAGCGAGGCGTAGTCGCGCTCACCGGGCACCACGGTCCGCTGCAGCAGGGTGACGCCGAAGGCCAGCGTCTTGCCCGTGCCGGTGCGCGCTTGGCCGATCATGTCGGTCCCGGTCAGGGCGATCGGGATCGCCATGGCCTGGATGGGGAACGGGGTGGTGATGCCGACCTGCGCCAGAGCTTGTTCGATGGCGGGAAGGACGCCCAGGGCCCCGAAGGTGGTGGGGGCGGCGGCCGGAGCGGCCTCGTTGGGCAGTGTGTCGGTGGTCAGGGTGGTTGGCTCTCGTCGTCTGGGCCGGCACAGGCAGTGCCAGCAGGAGCGACCCGCAGGGGTCGTGGGGCTTGGTGCCCTCCTGCATTCTAGGCGTTTCCCCTACGCACGGCGGGTAACCGCGACCCGGCGGGCGGCTACGGTCCAGCTGAGGTCCCATTACGCTGCCGCCATGGATGACCGCACGGTCGATGTCTGGGTGCAGGACGGTGAGTACCGCAAGGGTGCCGTCGACCTGCTGGGCATCCTGGCCTACGGTGCCCTGGCCGCCTTCGAGCGGCTCGCGGAGGACGCCCGCCGGGCACCGGCCCTGGCCGACAAGGTGCACGGTGCCGAGATGGCCGCGGAGCAGGTGGCGCACTTCGGCCGCGTCCGGGATCGGCTCGCCGAGCTCGACGTCGACGTAATGGTGGCGATGCAGCCCTTCCATGCCGCCTTCAACGCCTACCACGAGCACACCGAGCCCAAGGACTGGCTGGAGGGTCTGGTCTGGACCTACGTCGGCAACGGGTTCGCCGCCGACTTCTACCGGGAGATCGCGGCGTTCGTCGACGCCGACACCCGAGCGCTGGTGCATCAGGTGCTGGACGACCAGGGCCAGGAGGCGTACGTGGTCGACCGGGTTCGGGCCGCCATCGATGCCGACCGCAAGGTCGCCGGGCGGCTCGCCCTGTGGGGGCGCCGGCTGGTGGGGGAGGCGCTCAGCCAGGCCCAGCGGGTGGCCGCCGACCGGGACGCCCTGACCAGCCTGCTCACCGGCACCGTCGATCGTCCCGGCATGGACCTCGCGGCCCTCAGCCGGATGTTCACCCGCCTGGTCGAGAACCACACCCGCCGGATGACCCGCTTAGGCCTGCAGCCCTGACGGCGTACCCGCGTTTCACGTCATGTGACGGCTGACGAGTGTCCTCAGCCTTCTCCCGGCACCCGTTGGCCATCACATGACGGCTAATGCATCGGGCCCGGGGAAGTTGTCGAAATTGCCCTGTGGATAACTCGGAGGAACCGTTGCGGAGCCCCGAGCATCGGGGACATGTTTGCTCCTCCTCAGACCAAGCCGTCGTTCGATCCGCGCCAGCCATTCAGCCGGGCCGAGGCCCGCGCCGCCGGTTTGTCGCCCGAGATGCTGCTCACCAGGCGCTTCCAGAAGCTCTTCTGGGACAGCTACGTGCTCCGGGAAGTCAGGGTCACGCCGCTGCTCCGGGCCAAGGCGGTCCTCAAGCTGGTTCCGGCTGGATCCCGGATCAGCCACCACACCGCCGCTGAGCTGTGGGGCGCCACCGTTCCCGACGACGGCAACACTCATGTGACCCTGCCATCGGCGCATCGGCGCCAGGTTCGGAAGGGCGTCAAGTCGCACTGTGGGCAGGAGCCGGCGCAGACCACGCTCCGCCGGGGTCTGCCGATCTCGACGCCTGAGCAGACGTTCTTGGAGCTGGCCGCCGCCGGACTCCGGCTCGTCGACCTCGTCGTAGTGGCGGACGGGATGATCAAAGCGAAACACACGACGCCCGAACGTCTCGGCGAGGCGGCTGCTGCCTGGCACGGTCGGGGCTGCCGGGTGGCTCGCCGAGCGGCCGGCCTGGCGCGCGACGGAGTGGACTCCCCGATGGAGACCCGGCTGCGTCTGCTGATCGTTCTGGCCGGGCTGCCGGAGCCGCGGGTCGACCTGATCCTGCGCGCTCGTGACGGCAGTTGGCGGCGGCGCTTCGACCTCGCGTACGAGCCCCTTCGTCTGATCGTCGAGTACGACGGGCGGCAGCATTCCGAGGACACCGAGCAGTGGTTGACCGACATCGACCGCCGAGAGGAGCTGGACCGCAGAGGGTGGCGGCTGGTGGTCATCACGCGCGAGGGAATCTACAACGATCCGCTTCGGACCCTGGTACGTGTGCGCGACGCGCTGCGCGACTGCGGGGCGGTTGGACTGCGCCGGAGCTTCAAGACGGAGTGGCGGGTGCACTTCCCAACGCGCGTTCCTGCGTTAGCCGTCGCATGACGGCCAACGCGGGTCGGGAACCCGCAGAACGCACCCGTTAGCCGTCATGTGACGCGAAACGCGCCCAGGCCCCGGAGCGAGCGATCACAGCGTGCCGAAGCCGACGCGGCGGGCGTTCTCCTCACCAAGGTCGATGTAGGCGATCTTGTCTGCCGGGATGAGTACGTGGCGGCCGTGGGTATCGGTGAGCCGGAGGATCGTGTCGTTGGCCAGCGCGTCACTGAAGGCCTTCTCGACGTCCTTGGCCGTCTCGCCGCTGTCCACCACCACTTCGCGGGTGACGTTCTGGATGCCGACCTTGATATCCACTGCTTCCTCCTCCAGATGTCCTGCTCGTGTGATCGCCAGCAACGGTGCCACAGCGGCACGACAAACCTGAACCTGTTCGCCGACAGCGTCGCCCGGCGGCTAGCCGAGGCTCTCGCGTTCCTCGTCGGTGGCCGGCCGGATGACCAGCCGGGTCCACGCCCCGAGGTAGACGCGGTCGTCGACCGCCAGCTCCCGCTTGACCCCGGCCGGGATCGGGTCCTCGGGAACGGGGGCGCTGGCCGGAGCCACGAAGGTCCCGTTGGCGGACTCCAGGTCCTCCACCCACCAGCGGTGCCCGTCGGTGGTCAGCTGAGCCTGTCGGCGGCTCACCCCCGAGTCGGACTCACAGTCGATCGCGGGATGGATGTTGCGGCTTCGAGAGGTCCGGCCGACCAGCAGCGACCGGCCGCGGAGCGGCACCACGGTCGGCAGTCCGGGGGAGGGCATCGGGTCCGGGCTCTCCTGCGCTTCGTACCAGGCCGGGTCGATCCACACCTCGGCCACCCAGTCGAAGGTCTCATGGGCCGCCGGCCCCGACCCGTCCCCACTCGGCGCCGCGTCCTCCGCCGGCGCCTCGTTCGGCACCGGCAGCGGCCGCGGCATGGTGCCGGTGGTGAAGTCGTAGCCGCAGTTCTCGCAGAACAGCGCATCCGGCAGGTTGACCGTCGCACAGTTGGGACAGGTCGGACCCGTCAGGGCAGCTGGTCCCGCCGCGATGGTGGCGGGGGCGTGGTTCGGCGGATCGGGCGGAGCGGGCGGCTGGCCGGGAGTGACGGCGGCGGCGATGATCGGCATGCCGCAGACGTCGCAGTAGTCCTCCGACTCCGAGGTGTGTCCGGCGGGGCAGACGGCGCTCACCGGATCAGCCCCGGATCCGGGTGGTCTTGGTGGACGCGGTGTCCAGGGCCATCTCGTCCGCCTTCTCGACCGCCCGCCGCAACCGCACCGTCCCGGTCTCCTCGTTGTCGATGTCGACCACCTTGCGCAGCCGGGTGGTGGCCTCCGCGTTGCCGGTCTCCTTGGCCAGCTGCACGGCTCGGCCCAGCTTCTGGGTCGCGGTCTCCTCATCCCCGGCAGCCTTGGCCGCGAGACCGGCCTGGATCGCGTCGGCCAGCTCGGTCTGTCCGGTGTAGTGCGCCACCTCGGGATTGATCCGCGTCGTCAGCGACTCATCGTCGGACCACCTCGCCTTGACCAGCCCCTGGGCCACCACCTGGCCGCCCACCGCGAGCTGAACCCGTGCGGCGAGCTGTTCCTGGCCGACCGCCTTGGCCGGCAGCCGCACGCTCACGTGGTAGTCGCGCGACTCGTCGCCCCAGGAGCCGGTGGGGTAGCCGCCGGTCAGCGGGTTGACCTCCACCCGGCGGCTGGTCAGATCCTCCACGGTGGGAGCCACCTGCCGGACGAATACCACCGAGGAGCCCTGCGGTGCCCACACCCGGAGCTGAGCGTCGGCGACGCCGCGGCTCATCGACTGGCGCATCATCGCGGCGAACTCCTGGCTCATCTCGACCGCGGTGTCGGGGACGATGTCCACGGTGCCGAGCAGGGCCTGGGCGATCCGGCGTACCTCGGCCACCTGCCAGTCGACCCCGACGCCGCGGCAGTCGCACTGGAACTTGCCGGTCACGCCGGCGATGGCGCTGGTCAGCTGCTCAGGGGTCTCGTTGTGGTTCTCGCCGTCGGTGAGCAGGATGGCGTGCTTCTGGGCCAGCATCGGGATGGAGTCGAACAGCCGGCCGGCCAGGGTCAGCCAGGTACCCATCGCCGTGCCGCCGTCGGACCGGAACATCGAGATCGCCTGGTGTGCGGCGAACCGGGTGGCGGGATCCATCCGCACCATGCCGGCACCCTGACGGACCGGCGGGAAGGCCAGGTACGCCTGGTGCGTCCCGGCGACCACGGCGAAGTAGGTGCCGTCGAGGATCTGGTCGATCGCGGCGGAGGCGGCCTGCTTGGCCGCCTCCAGCTTGGTGCGGCCCATCGAGCCCGAGGTGTCCACGATGACGATCTCCCCGGCGTCCCCGGACCCGGTCTGGCCGGCCGCACCGGCACCGCGGCAGGTGACAGTGACGATGGCGTTCACGTCGGTGCCGCCGTCGGGCAGGAACTCGTTCTGGTACACCGTCGCCGTGAACTCCGCCATGGGCTCACCTTTCGTTCTCGGGCCGTCGCCGTCGTCGCATCAGTATGCCGTCCATGCTCGACGAGCGTCGTTGCCGCGATCGGACGCGGTCGGGATCAGGGCTCGTGCCGGGCCAGCGCCACGCTGATGTTGTCCCTGCCGCCCTGCTCGTTCGCCCAGGCGACCAGCCGCACGGCCAGCGGCAGGGCACTCCCGTCGGTGCTGGTGACGTTCCCGATCAGCTCCTGCAGGGCGCGCGCCTCGGAGGCGTAGTTCCACAGCCCGTCGGAGCAGACCAGCAACCAGCCGGGCGTGGCCACCCGGAGTGATGCGGTCATCGGGGTGAAGTCCGAACTGTCCCGGCCCAGCCACTTGGTGATCGCGTGCGCTCCCGGCCCGTTCTCGGCCTCCTCCCGCGACACCCCCATGGCGATCCGAGCCGAGGCGACCGAGTCGTCCACACTGAGCTGGACCGGCTGGTCCGGAGCGCCCGGATCGGGAATCCAGTAGACCCGGCTGTCGCCCACGTTGCCGAAGTGGATGGTGTGGTTCTCCAGCACGGCTGCGGAGAACGTACAGGCGGCCGCGCTGCTGCTG
>DASQVF010000372.1:0-4300 GCA_035640915.1 Propionibacteriaceae bacterium | reverse complement strand
TGAACCCCCGCCGCGCGCGCAGCAACACACGGGAGCGCGCGGAGCCGTGCAAGTGGGACCCCCTTGAACCCCCGCCGCGCAACACACGGGAGCGCGCATGGGCTACCACCGGGCCGTGTTGCGGACCGGAGCGGCGCCCTCCGCCACCTAAGGTGAAACCATGCCCCTGTTCACCCGGAAGAAGGCGGGAGCCGCCGAGGAGCACCGACCGCTGGCCGAGCTGCCGCCGCTGCCGGAACCGCCGCCGCCCGGGCCGACCGGACTGCGCTCCCTGGCGGCGCACCGGAAGTACCTGCTGAGCTGCATCAGCGAGCTGCCGCCGTTCCGGCAGCAACTGCTGGATGCGCTTGACCTGAGCCTCTGCGAGGAGATCGTCGCCGGGGTGGACCTGCCCCGGTTCGACAACTCGGCGATGGACGGGTACGCCGTCCGGGCCGCCGACGTGGCGGGCGCCTCCCCGGACCGGCCGGTCCGGCTTCCGGTCGTTGGGGAGATCGCCGCCGGCTCGGCGGCGCTGCACCGGCTCTCGCCGGGAACGGCAATGAAGATCATGACCGGCGCGCCGCTGCCCGAGCGGGCCGACGCGGTCGTGCCGTACGAGAACAGCGACCGGGGAACCAGCGACGTCCGGGTGTACGCGCCCAGCGCGGTGGACAAGCACGTCCGCCACCGCGGTGAGGACATCCAGTCCGGGAACCGGCTCTTCGGGCCCGGCGACGTGCTCAGCGCCCGCGACATCGGCGTACTCGCCGGCATCGGGCGGGCCACCGTGCTGGTCAGGCCACGACCTCGGGTGGTGGTCATCTCCACCGGGACCGAGCTTGTCGAGCCGGGGGAGTCGCTGGAACGGGACGAGCAGATCTTCGACTCGAACTCCTACCTGCTGGCCGCGGCCGCCCGGGCCGCCGGCGCCCAGGTGTTCCGGGTCGGTCGGGTCGGCGACGACGGCGAGCTGCTCAAGCGCGTGATCACCGAGCAGCTGCTGCGGGCCGACCTGATCCTGACCAGCGGAGGCATCAGCCAGGGGGACTACGACGTGGTCAAGGCGGTGATGCCGGAGCTGGGGGTCTGCGACTTCGCCCAGGTCGCGATGCAGCCGGGCAAGCCGCAGGGCTTCGGGTTGATCGGCGCCGACCGCGTGCCGATGATCATGCTCCCCGGCAACCCGGTGAGCTCGTTCGTGTCTTTCGAGGTGTTCGTCCGGCCGGTGATCCGCAAGCTGATGGGGGCCGCTCCTTACATCCGGCCGACCGTCAAGGCGGAGGCGGCGCACGCGATGACCTCGGTGTGGGGCCGGCAACAGCTGGCCCGCGGGATGGTCAGCATCACCGACTCCGGGCGGCGGCAGGTCGCGCTGGCCGGTGGCCACGGGTCGCATCTGCTGGCCGACCTGGCGCGGGCCAACGCGCTGGTCATCTTGCCGGAGCAGGCCGAGTACGTCGCGGCGGGCGAGTCGCTGGACGTCTGGCTGCTCGAAGAGCTGCCGGGCTGAGCCGGCCATGGCGGAGACGCCCCTGCCTCACCTGAACGAGCGCGGTGATGCGCGGATGGTGGACGTGTCGGCGAAGGCGGTGACCGCACGCTCGGCGACGGCGGCCGGGCTGGTCCGGCTGAGCGCGGAGGCGGTGGCGGCGCTGCGGTCGGAGTCGCTGCCCAAGGGCGACGCGCTGGCGGTGGCGCGGATCGCCGGCATCCAGGGGGCCAAGAAGACTCCGGACCTGGTCATGCTCTGTCACCCGCTGGCCATCAGCGGGGTGGACCTCGACCTCTCGGTGGTCGACGAGGGCGTGGTGATCCAGGCGACGGTTCGGACCAGCGACCGCACCGGAGTGGAGATGGAGGCGCTGACCGCGGTCGCCGTAGCCGCACTGAACGTCATCGACATGGTCAAGGCGGTGGACCGGGCGGCCGTGATCAGCGACGTGCGGGTGCTGGCCAAGTCGGGTGGCCGGCGCGGCGACTGGACCCGGGAGGACGAGGGGTGAGTGACACCGCCCTGGTGATCACCGTCTCCACCCGGGCGGCCGCGGGCGTGTACCCGGACCGATCCGGGCCGGTCGTGGTGGAGGCTCTGAGGGACCTGGGCTTCCTGGTCGGCGAGCCCGTGCTGGTGCCCGACGGCGAGGCGGTGCGGGCGGCGCTGCGGGCGGCCGTGGCCGACGGGCACGCGGTGGTGATCACCACCGGCGGCACCGGGCTGAGCCCGGACGACCAGACCCCGGAGCAGACCCGGGCGGTGCTGGACCGGGAGGTGCCTCAGCTCGCCGCGGCGATCGCCCGCTACGGTGTCGAGCATGGGGTGCCCACCGCCGCGCTCAGCCGGGGGATCGCCGGGATCGCGGGGCGTACGGTGATCGTCAACCTGCCGGGCTCGAGCGGCGGAGCGCGGGACGGGATGGCGGTCCTCGCACCGGTGCTGGGGCACGCCGTCAGTCAGGTGCGGGGTGGGGACCACTGAGATGATGCCGGTCGGCCCGGACTCACCGCTGCTGCCCCGGCGAGCGCCGCGTCCCGGTCGGCACCGCTGGCCGGTCACCCTGCAACACGGCGAGGTCGTCCTGGCCCCCCTGCGGCAGCGGGACGGAGGCGCCTGGGAGCGGGTCCGTCGGCAGAACGCCGAGTGGCTGCGGCCCTGGGAGGCGACGCTGCCACCCGGCTCGGAGCCCGGGCCGGCGACGTTCGCGGGGTTGGTGCGCACGCTCAGCCGGCAGGCTCGCGAGGGGAGGATGCTGCCCTGGCTGGTGTGGTTCGAGCCGGGCGGGGACCCCCACCAGGCGCAGCTGGCCGGTCAGCTGACGGTCAGCGGGATCGTCGGCGGCTCAGCGTCCTGGGGGCAGATCGGTTACTGGGTGGACCAGCGTCTGGCCGGGCGGGGCATCATCCCGACCGCGGTGGCTCTGGCGGTCGACTACTGCTTCCGCTCGATGCGGCTGCACCGGATCGAGATCGCGATCCGGCCGGAGAACGTGCGCAGCCTGCGAGTGGTGGCCAAGCTCGGCTTCCGGCCGGAGGGGCTCCGGCCGCGCTACCTGCACATCGACGGGGACTGGCGGGACCACCTGGTGTTCGCGCTGAACGCCGAGGAGGTCCCGGAAGGGCTGTTGCAGCGCTGGGACAACCTACGCCGGCGTTGAGGTCTGCGTCCTGAGCCGGTCGAGCGGCATGCCGGCGCCCTGAGCCGGTCCAGAAGGACCGCATCATCGGTCACAGCAGTTTCGGCGACACACCGGCAAGGTCACCAAACCGGCGTGTCGCGGCGCTTACGGTCTGGGTGTGGGAACGACGGGTCTGATCTTTGCGGCGATCGCCATCGCATGGCTGGCCTATCTGGTTCCGCACTTCGTACGGCGCCGCGAGGACGAGTCGGTGCCCGACGTCGACCCGGCGGATCGCTTCGCGGACTCCATGCGGATCGTCCGGAACGGCACGGCGCCGCTGCTCGACCAGGACCTGGAGCGGATACCCAGGTACGAGGTGTCGACACCGCACACCCGGCAGGCGGCGATCCGCGACCTGCACCGGCAGGCGAGGGTGGCCGCGGCTCGTCGGCGGCGGGTGCTGCTGGTCCTGCTCGCCGCTCTGAGCCTGTTGGTCGGCCTGTCGGCGACGGGCATCGTGGCCTGGTGGACCCTGGCCGTCCCGGGTCTGTTGTTGGTCGCCTTCGTGGTCGGGGCGCGGCTCAGCGTCGGCGCGATCCGGCGCAGCCTGGACGAGCGCTACGAGCAGATCCGGACCGGCAGCAACGAGTCCACCATCTTCCTCAGCCGCGAGGATCTGGCAGCGGCCGTGAATGCCAAGGCCGGCTCGGCCGCGGCCGGCGGGTCTGCGGCCAGGACCGACCTGCCGACAGCGACGGGGGCGCTGTGGGACCCGGTGCCCATCACCGTGCCGACGTATGTCTCCAAGCCGCTGGCTCCGCGTACGGTCCGCACCATCGACCTCTCCGGTCCGACGGTCGCCGCCACCACGGCACGGCCGCCGGTGCCGGTCACCGCGGACCCGCCCGACGCCGCGACGGATGGGGCCGACGGCGACGATCAACAGCGTGAGGCGGCGACCGCGTAGCCGACCTCGCGAGATTTCGCGGCAGGGTCCTGCAGTTCTCGGGCTCGAAATCTGCAGCAGACTGCCGTGAAACCGATGGTAAAGTCGGCGTGCTGATCGGCCCGGGGCCGGTTCGCGGGGCTATGGCGCAGTTGGTAGCGCGTCTCGTTCGCAACGAGAAGGTCAGGGGTTCGAATCCCCTTAGCTCCACCCACGGATACCTGCTTCCACTAGGGCCGATGCATCAGACTGCATG
>DASQVF010000371.1:0-2620 GCA_035640915.1 Propionibacteriaceae bacterium | reverse complement strand
TGGACGAGCCACGGCGCAGCCGGATCACAGTGTTGCCGTCGCCGCGGGGTACGCTCACGCCACCCAGCGACGGTGCGCTCATCTGCTCAAGTTCCTGGCGCTTTGCACGCTTCGACTTGCGCTGCTTGCCACGGCCTGCGCCGCCCTTGCCGAAGGCACCCTGGGTGCCGCCGCGGCCGCCACGGCCGCCGCGACCACTGGGCGGCGGGCCACCCGGACCGCCACCCGGTCCACCACGGCCGGGAGCGCCGCCACCAGGGCGTCCGCGAGTACCGGCGCCGGGCGGACCGCCGGGGCGTCCTCTCCCGCCGGGACCGCCGGTGCTGCCGAGCTGGCCGGACTGCTGACGCGGCATCATCGCCGGATTGGGCCGGGGCATGCCGGGCACGCCGGAACGACCGCCAGGGGCCGGCGTGCGGCCCGCCGGTGGCCGAGGTCCGCCGGGAGCGGCGGATTCCGTGCCGGGGCGCGGCGTACGCGGCCGGCCCATGCCCTGGGAGGCCGAGAACGGGTTGTTGCCCGGACGCGGAGTGCCGGGACGGCGGGGACCCGAGGCACCACCAGGCAGGCCACCGGTCGAGCCGGGCCGGGGCCGCGGCCCCGGCTGGGCCTGCCCGTTGCCCGGCGTCTCACCGGTGCGCGCCGCCGGCGGCAGCTGCTGGCCGGGTGCGCGCGGCACCCCCGGACGCGGACCCGGGATGCGCGACGGTTCGGGCTCGGGCGCACGGGTCTCGGGGACCGGCTCCGTCCTCGGCGGCTCGGCCGGAGCGGCGGCCGGCGGCGCGACGGGTGCGGCGGGAGCAGCCGGGCGGGGCGGGGGCGGCGTTACCACCGCGGGCTCGGGGGCCGGCCGCGGCGGCGCCGTGGTCACGGCGGCCGGTACCTCCGCTGGAGGGGCGGCTACGGCCTTCTTCTCCGACTTCTTGGCCGGCTGCGGCTCGCTCGCCAGCTTCTCGCGAAGACGGCGCACCACCGGTGCCTCCACGGTGGAGGAGGCCGATCGGACGAACTCCCCCATGTCCCCCAACGTCGTGAGGACGGTCTTGCTCTCGACTCCAAGCTCTTTCGCAAGCTCGTAGACACGGACCTTTGCCACTGCTCTCCTTGTTGGCGGTCCGCGCCTGGAGGTGCGGACCAGTTAGTTGTCGTGCATGCTCATTGCGGTTGTCTCATCGACGGGTCATGAGCGTGAGCCCACCTTCTGGTTCGGCATCCGCGGAATCGGATACGTGCAGAAACTCTATTGCTTACGGCCGACTTCGTCTAAATGACCG
The DNA here is from genome assembly GCA_035640915.1 of Propionibacteriaceae bacterium. GTDB lineage: Bacteria > Actinomycetota > Actinomycetes > Propionibacteriales > Propionibacteriaceae > Microlunatus. Next base: position 1,346 of record DASQVF010000371.1, on the reverse strand, counting down.
CATCGAGCCAGACGCGAATCTGCTCGGCCGTTCGCGGACCATCGATCTCGGTTCGCAGCAACCGTCCCATACTACGTCGCTTCACCGCCTGGTCCAGACATTCCCGGCGCAGGTGCAGGTAGACCCCCCGACCGGGCTGGGTGTGGGTCTGGTCGACCACGCCGACGCCGTTGCGGGCCACGATCCGGATCAGCTCGGCCTTGGCGGCCCGCTCTCGGCAGCCCGCACACATCCGAACCGGCCCCGCCGCGCGAGACCCGGTCACGGATCGGCCCGTCCTCCGTCCGGTCTCGGCGATGGCGGAGCCGCCGGTCAGTCGGCCGGCGCCGGGGCGGTGTCGGGACGGATGTCGATCCGCCAGCCGGTCAACCGAGCGGCCAGGCGGGCGTTCTGGCCCTCCCGGCCGATCGCCAGGGACAGCTGGTAGTCCGGCACCACGACCCGGGCGGCCCGCAGCCGCTCGTCGACCACGGTCACCGAGGTGACCTTGGCCGGGGACAGCGCCTGACCGACGAACGTGGCGGCGTCGGGCGACCAGTCGATGATGTCGATCTTCTCCTCGTTCAGCTCGTGCATCACCGCGCGCACCCGCTGGCCCATCGGGCCGATGCAGGCGCCCTTGGCGCTGACGTCGGGATGATGGCTGACCACGGCGATCTTGCTGCGGTGCCCGGCCTCCCGGGCCACGGCCTTGATCTCCACCACTCCGGAGGCGATCTCGGGCACCTCGAGCTTGAACAGCCGCTCCACCAGTCCGGGATGGGTCCGCGAGACCACCACCTGGGGTCCGCGCAGCTCCTTGCGGACCGACACTACGAAGACCTTGATCCGGTTTCCGTGTCGATAGGTCTCCCCCGGCACCTGCTCGGCCAGCGGCATGATGGCCTCGATCCGGCCCAGGTCGACCAGCACGGTACGGCTGTCGCTCCCCTGCTGCACCACGCCCGAGACGATGTCCCCCTCCACCCCGGAGAAGTGGCCGTACTTCTGCTCGTCCTCGGCGTCGCGCAGCCGCTGCATGATCACCTGTCGCGCGGTCGAGGCCGCCACCCGTCCGAATCCCTCGGGCGTGCTGTCGTACTCCCCGATCTGGCGGCCCTCGTCGTCCCGTTCCGGCACCAGCACGCTGACGTGGCCGGTCTTGCGGTTCAGCTCGACGCGCGCTCCGGGGGTGGCTCCGTCGGTCCGCTCGTAGGCGCTGAGCAGCGCCTCCTCGATGGCGTTCACCAACACGTCGAAGGGCACGTCCTTCTCGCGCTCCATCAACCGCAGCACGGAGATGTCGATATCCATCACTCCTCCTCTCCCGCCAGGTCCCCCTCGACCCGTCGGTTGAGCTCCACCTG
>DASQVF010000370.1:0-7531 GCA_035640915.1 Propionibacteriaceae bacterium | reverse complement strand
GACGACTTCGACATCGACAAGAGCATCGCGGCGGCGTGGGCCGAGTTCCAGACCCGGCTGAGCGACGTCGTCTCGATGATCGACGAGTCGGGCGACCTGACCATCGGCACGGGGTTGGGCGAAGAGGAGCAGGCGCCGTTCGTGCGGTTGAGTAGCCCCCGCCCGCACCTGGTCCGCGGTGAGGCGGCCAGCAACGCCGTACTGGGGGAGGACTACCAGCTCGGTCCCGAGCAGCTCGCCGCCATGGAGGGGCTCGGCTGGCAGCCCCCGTCGGTCAACGGCGACCGCCCGAGTGCCCACTTCTGGGTGGAGTGCGACCAGGACGACGCCGAGCGGGTCAGCGAGCTCGCCGTCGGTGCCCTTCGTGACGTCTACGGCGTCCAGCACCCGATCTTCCTCGCGCCCGACCAACTGGCCGAGGTGCTGCAGCCCGCCCCGGCCCCGGTCGAGACCAGCACCGGAACGCTGGTGCCCGCGACCGGACCCGGCCTCGCGGCGACCATGCCGCGCAACCGACCGCACCTGATCCAGCTGGTGGACACCGAGCTGAGCCGGATGTTCGGCTACCCGCCGATCCACGACAACGAGGGCGACGTGGCGATCCGGGTCGGATCGACGATGCTGTTCCTGCGCACCGCCGCGGACGCCCAGGAGGTCGTGGTCTTCGCCCCGGTGGTGCACGACGTGGCTGGCCGGTCCCGGGCCACCGAGGTGCTGAACGACCTCAACGTCGAGGCGCGCTGGGTGAAGTTCCAACTGGTCCGCGACCGGGTGTTCGTGACCGTGTCGGTCCTGGCCCGCCCGTTCGTGCCCGCGCACCTGCACCACGCGGTCAAGATCCTGGCCGAGACCGCCGACGGCATCGACAACGACCTGGCGGTCAAGCTCGGCGGCCGCACCACGTTCGACGACCACGCCGAGGACGCCTGATCGACCCACTGGTACGCCGCGGAGCCGTTGCGGACACTGAGCCGGCGCCGGTCGGGGTGCCCGCGTACGACCCGGCCCTGCCGATCACCGCGTGGCACGACGACATCGCTCGGACGATTCGGGAGCACCCGGTGGTGGTGATCGCCGGGGAGACCGGCTCGGGCAAGACCACCCAGCTGCCCAAGATTTGTCTGGAGCTGGGCCGGCGGTCGATCGGGCACACCCAGCCGCGCCGGATCGCCGCGCGCACGGTCGCCGAGCGGGTCACGGCCGAGCTGGGCACCGAGATCGGTGACCTGGTCGGCTACCAGGTCCGGTTTACCCGGCAAGCCTCCCGCGCCACCCGGCTCAAGGTGATGACCGACGGCGTGCTGCTGGCCGAGATCGCCCGCGACCCGGATCTGCGCCGCTACGACACGGTCATCCTTGACGAGGCGCACGAGCGCAGCCTGAACATCGACTTCCTGCTCGGCTACCTGCGTCGTCTGCTGCCGCGGCGGCCGGACCTGAAGGTCATCATCACCTCGGCGACCATCGACACCGAGCGGTTCGCCGCGCACTTCGCCGGCCCGGACGGCACACCGGCCCCGATCATCGAGGTGTCCGGGCGGACCTATCCGGTCGAGATCCGCTACCGGCCGCCGCCGGTGGTGGCCGGGGAGGTCGACCAGGTCGCGGCGGTGCTGGATGCGGTCGAGGAGCTCCGGCGGCTCGGCAACGGCGACATCCTGGTGTTCCTGTCCGGGGAACGGGAGATCCGCGACCTGGCCGAGGCCCTGCGCGGCGCCCGGCTGCCGGCCACCGAGGTACTGCCGCTGTACGCCCGACTGTCCTCCGCCGAGCAGCATCGGGTGTTCGCCCCGCACTCCGGCGTGAGGATCGTGCTGGCCACGAACGTGGCCGAGACATCGCTGACCGTGCCGGGGATCCGCTACGTCATCGACCCGGGCACGGCCCGGATCTCGCGCTACTCGGCCCGGACCAAGGTGCAGCGGCTGCCGATCGAGCCGATCTCCCAGGCCTCGGCCGCTCAGCGGGCCGGTCGGTGCGGGCGGGTCGCGCCGGGCGTGTGCATCCGGCTCTACAGCGAGGAGGACCTGCTCAGCCGGCCCGAGTTCACCGAGCCGGAGATCCTGCGGACCAACCTCGCGTCGGTGATCCTGCAGATGGCCGCCGCCCGGCTGGGCGCGATCACCGACTTCCCCTTCGTGGAGGCTCCCGACCGGTCGCAGGTGGCGGACGGACTTCGGCTGCTGACCGAGCTCGGAGCGCTCGCCGACCCCGGCCAGCGGGACTCGCCGCGGTTGACCGCCGTCGGGAAGCGGCTGGCCGCGCTCCCGGTCGACCCACGGCTCGGGCGGATGCTGGTCGAGGCGGAACGGCAGGGCTGCCTGCGGGAGATGCTGGTGATCGTCTCCGGCCTGTCCATCGTCGACCCGCGGGAACGCCCCGCCGACACACCGGAACGGGCCGACGCCCTGCACCGCCGGTTCTGGACCGCTACTCGCCCTGAGCTAGTCGAAGGGATGCGCCCTGAGCCTGTCGAAGGGCGGGACAGAGGGTCTTCGACAAGCTCAGACCACAGCACCTCGGACTTCCTGGCCTGGCTGCATCTGTGGGAGTACCTGCGGACGCAGCGCAAGGCGCTGTCCGGCAACGCGTTCCGCCGGCTCTGCCGGGACGAGTACCTGCACTTCCTGCGGATCCGGGAGTGGCAGGACCTGCACGGCCAGCTCAAGGAGATCACCCGGGAGCTGGACCTGACCCGCAACGATGCCCCGGCCGCGCCGGAGCGGGTGCACACCGCCGCCCTGGCCGGGCTGCTGTCCCAGGTCGGGCTCGCCGACGTACGCGAGCAGGGGCGGCCCGCCGGGGGTGGCCGCCGGCGACGACCGGGTCCGCAGGAGTACCTCGGTGCCCGTGGCGCGCGGTTCGCCATCAGCCCCGGCTCCAGCCTGGCCCGCACCCCGCCGCCGCTGGTGGTGGCCGCGGAGCTGGTGGAGACCAGCCGGCTCTGGGCCCGGACGGTCGCCGGGATCACCGCCGAGCAGGTGGAGGAGGTGGGTCAGCACCTGCTCAAGCGGCAGTACTCCGAGCCGCACTGGTCCTCCCGCAGCGGTTCGGTGCTGGCGTACGAGACGGTCAACCTGCTCGGGGTGCCGATCGTGGCCCGGCGTCGGGTCGGCTACGGCAAGGTCAACTCGGCCGAGGCGCGGGAGATCTTCCTGCGCTCGGCGCTGGTCGAGGGGCAGTGGCGGACCCGGCACGCCTTCTTCGCGGCCAACCAGGCGCTGCGGGCCGAGGTGGAGGCGCTGGAGGAGCGGACGCGGCGGCGCGACCTGCTGGTGGACGACGAGACCGTCTTCGCCTTCTACGCCGCGCGGGTGCCGGAGGGCATTGTCTCGGCGGCGCACTTCGACGCGTGGTGGAAGCGGGCGCGGCAGCAGGACCCCGACCTGCTGACCATGACCTGGGACGACCTGACCACCCAGACTGCGGCGGCTGACCCGGCGGCGTTCCCGGACACCTGGCGGGTGGCAGGGCACGGCCTGACGCTGGAGTACGTCTTCGCGCCCGGACAGCCCGACGACGGGGTCACCGTCTCGGTGCCGCTGTCGCTGCTGAACCAGCTGGACCCGGTGCCGTTCACCTGGCAGGTGCCCGGGCTGCGGCTCGAGCTGGCCACGGAGCTGATCCGGTCGCTGCCCAAGGCCGTCCGCCGCCACTTCGCGCCGGCGCCGGAGTTCGCCCGCCGCAGCCTGGACTGGCTGGCCGCGCACCCGGCCGAGCGGCCGGAGTCGCTGCCGGTCGGACTCGGGCGGGCGCTGGGCGCCCTGACCGGGGTGGTGGTCGAGCCCGCCGACTGGGACCCGGACTCGGTGCCCAACCACTTGCGGGTGCACTTCGCCGTCCGACCGGACGACGCTCGCGATGCCGAGCCGCTGGCCCGGGGCGAGGACCTGGCCGCCCTGCAGGCGGAGCTCGCGCCGCGGCTCACCCGCACCCTGGCCGCCGCCGCGGCTGACCTCACCAGGACCGGCGCGACCCGGTGGGACTTCGGCACGATCCCGGTCCAGGTCCGGCTGCCCGGTGACGGGCACGCCATCGTCGGCTATCCCGCCCTGGTCGACGAGGGCGTCACGGTCGGGCTCGCCGCGCTGGACACCGCCGGTCGCTCGGCGGCCAGCCATCGTTCCGGGCTGCGCCGGCTGGTGCTGCTGAACACGCCGGACCCGACGAAGTGGGTGGTGTCGCACCTCAGCCAGCGGGACCGGCTCGCCCTGGCTGCGGGGCCGTACGCCTCGGTGCCCGACCTGCTGGCGGACGCCCGGCTGGCGGCGGTGGGGGAGCTGATCCGCCGGGCCGGGACCGCGGTGCGGGACGAGGCCGCCTTCGCAGCCCTGTGTGACGCGGTGCGGGTCGACAACCCAGAGCTGATGCAGGGCATCGTCCGGCTGGCCGCGGAGAGCATCACGCTGAGCGGGGCGGTCCGCGCGGATCTGCCCGCCGCCCGGGCGGTCAGTCCCGGCGCGGCCGACGACCTGACCGAGCAGCTGGACAACCTGATCTTCCCGGGCTTCCTGGCGGCCACGGCGTACGAGCACCTGACCCAGCTGCCGCGCTATCTGCGGGCGGCGCAGCAGCGCATCGCGGGCCTGCGCACCAACCCGAGCCGCGACGCGGCCGGGCTGGCCACGATCCTCCGCGTCGAGGACGCGTACGCCGAGCTGACGGCGACCGCACCGCCCGGTCCGCTACCGGATTTCGTCGATGAGGTGGGCTGGCTGATCGAGGAGCTGCGGGTCAGCCTGTTCGCCCAGAGCCTGCGCACCGCGGTGCCGGTGTCGGAAAAACGGGTGCGCACGGCGCTGGCTCGGGCGCGGGCGCGGCTCGATGAACCGGTCGCGGCGGGTCGTCGCGGGTAGATTGGCCCGCATGTTGGATCCGCGCCAGCTCTACACCCTGAACGAAGAGGTGGTGGCCAAGCTCAAGGAGCACCGGCCGGTGCTGATCCATCAGCTGGACGGTTTCGTGGACGCCGGGCAGGCCGGACGGCTGTTCTCGGCCCACCTGCTGGAGTCGCTGGACCACGAGGTGCTGGCGACCTTCGACCACGACCAGCTGCACGACTACCGCAGCCGACGGCCGGCGATGGTGTTCGACACCAACCAGTGGAAGTCCTACGCCGACCTGCATCTGCGGCTCTACCGGATGGTGGACGAGCAGGGCGAGGTGTTCCTGCTGCTGCACGGCCCGGAACCGGACGTGCAGTGGGAGCGGATGGCCGCCGCGGTGCTCGGGCTGATCGAGCAGCTCGGGGTCCGGCTGACCGTCAGCGTGCACGGAATCCCGATGGCGGTGCCGCACACCCGGCCGATCACCTTGACCGCGCACTCGACCGACACCGAGCTGGTGCAGGGGTACCGCAGCTGGATCGACCGGGTGGAGGTGCCGGCCAGCTTCACCGGTCTGCTGGAGTTCCGGCTGGGGCAGCTGGACCGCAAGGCGATGGGCTTCGCTGCGCACGTGCCGCACTACCTGGCCCAGGCGACGTTCCCGGAGGCGACGCTGACCCTCACCCGGTCACTCAACTCCGCCACCGGGCTGGCCGTGCCCCTGTCCCCGCTGGAGAAGGCGTCGGCGACGAACATGGCCGACATCGCCGAGGAGATGGTGGGCTCCACCGAGGTGCAGGAGCTGGTGACCACCCTGGAGCAGCAGTACGACGCCCTGCAGGCCGACCAGCCGGAGCGGGTGCCGAGTGCGGAGGAGATCGCCGCGGAGTTCGAGCGGTTCCTGGCCGACCGCGAGAAGGACGACTAGCCACGCTCCACGAGCGACGGGCGCGAGTCGAGCACAATAAGGGCCGTGCCGCAGTCGCTCGCTGAGCTGGTCCACCTGCTCGACCTCGAGGAGATCGAGATCGGGCTGTTCCGCGCCCGGCAGCCGGACACCCAGTTGCAGCGGGCCTTCGGCGGCCAGGTGCTGGCTCAGGCGCTGGTCGCGGCGGCCCGCACGGTCGCGGTCACCCGCGTGCTGCACTCGCTGCACGCCTACTTCCTGCGCCCCGGCCGGACCGACATCCCGATCGTGTACGACGTGGAGACCGTGCGCGACGGCAAGTCGTTCTCCTCCCGCCGGGTGGTGGCCCGACAGGGCGGGCAGGTGATCTTCTACCTGTCCAGCTCGTTCCACGACGCGGAGGCCGGCTTCGAGCACGCCGACCCGGCGCCGGACGACGTGCCGGGTCCGGACCAGAGTCCGCGGCTCGCGGAGGTGCTGTCGCGGGTCTCGGGTCGCTCGGCGGCACTGTGGGAGCGGGAGTGGGGCGTGCTCGACGTGCGCTACGTCGGCGACTCCCGGGCGGACGGCTCGCTGGTCGACTCCCGACACCCGGCCCGCGCCCGGGTCTGGGTCCGCGTCGAGGGCGAGCTGCCGGAGGACCGCCGGCTGCACCAGGCCGCGCTGGCCTACGCCAGCGACCTCACGCTGCTGTCGGCGACCACCGTGCCGCACAACGTGTTCATCGGCATCAACGTGCAGGCGGCCTCGCTGGACCACGCGATGTGGTTCCACCGGCCGTTCCGCGCCGACGACTGGCTGCTCTACGACCAGGTGTCGCCGTCAGCCTCCGCCGGTCTCGGCCTGGCCACCGCCCGCCTCTTCCAGCACGGCGCCCTGATCGCCAACGTCGCCCAGGAGGGCCTGATCCGCCCGACGCCCTGAGAAAGTGCCGCCAGTGGCCCTCAGGACCCGCGACACGCCGGTCAGTGGTGAAACGCGCGTCAGAAAGTCAGGGCCGTGGGGGAGTGAGCACCCTTCGACCGGCTCAGGGCGCATCGCTCGCGGCCCTTCGACAGGCTCAGGGCGCACCCCGCTGTTCGAGCATCGGAGGAGCGCTCTGGTGGCGATCGGAGGAGTGATGAGCGAAGCAACGCTTTTCCGCTTCGCGAAGAGTGACGACGACGCCAGCAGTGGAGCGCGACGGGTGCGAGAACAGCACAGAACGTAAAAGGCCGATCCGGACGGGGGGTGTCCGGATCGGCCTCGGGAGCTGCGGGGCAGGAGATGTGGTCTTTGCGGCGAGGGGGGCTACGCCGCCAGGACCGACTTGCCCCGCAGCTTGGCGATGGCGTGCCGCTCGATCTGGCGGACACGCTCGGCGGTGATGCCCCAGAGGGCACCGATATCAGCGAGCTTGGCCTGACGGCCGTCGATCAGGCCGTATCGACGACGCACGACGTCGGCGGACCGCTCGTCCAGCTGGGAGAGCATGGCCTCCAGCCGGGCGTGCTCCTCGGCGTCCAGGAACACCTCGTCCGGACCGGGCATCGGCTCGCGGGCGATCAGGTCGCCGAGGGCGGTGTCGCCACCCTCCTCGACCGGGGCGTCCAGGCTGACGTGGTCCCGGCCGTAGCGCATCAGGTCCAGCACCCGATCAGGCTCGAGGTCCATCTCGGCGGCGATCTCGTCGATCTCCGGGTCCCGGCCCAGCCGGCGCTCCAGGGTGCGACGCACCGCGCCGACCTGGTTGACCTGCTCGGCCACGTGCACCGGCAGCCGCACGATCCGGCCCTGCTGGGCGATGCCACGGCTGATC
>DASQVF010000369.1:0-3748 GCA_035640915.1 Propionibacteriaceae bacterium | reverse complement strand
GAGACCCGTGCCCGGCGGTCCAGGCATCGGTCATCCGGTCCCGCACCGCCGCCAGCACCGGTGAGTCGATCGCCGCGTTCAGATCGCCGGCCAGGATGACGGGACACGGCCCGTCGAACCGTGGGTCGGTCGCCAGGTCGGCCACGAACTCCCCCTGGGCGATCCGGTCGTCGGTGTAGGCGATGCCGTGCTCGAGGCAGGTCGCCACGATGGGCAACGGCCCGGTCGGGTGGTCGACGCGCACGGTCAGCGCGACGGGATCCCAGCTGCGGTGCCGAGCCGGCATGACCAGGGCACTCGAGTCGAGGACGGGCCAGCGACTCAGCACGCCGAGACCCAGCTCGATGCCCGCCCAGTCCTTCCGGTCGGAGTGCTGGGGCGCCACGGGGTAGGACGGGGCCGCGAAGACCGCGTGCATCCCGAGCAGGTCGGCCAGCTCGTGGGCCTGGGTGGTCGTGGGGCCGCCCCAGACCTCCTGTAGCGCGACGACATCCGGCCGGACCCGGTCCAGGGTGGCCAGGATCCCGGGCTGCCGGTCCCGCCAGCGGGGACCGAACCGCCACCAGATGTTCCAGGTCATCACCCGGACCGCGCTGTCCACGCTGGGCGTCCTCGGGACCTACGGCTTGCGGCCCACGGCGACCACGCTGCCGGCCGCGACGGCCACCAGCGCGGCCAGGCCGAGAGCGAACAACGTCCGCGCCCGACCCTGGCCGGAGTTCGTGTCGGCCTCAGCCTGGTTCTGCGGGTCCGGCTCATCGCCGCCGTTACCGGAAGTCTGGGTCTGGGTCGGGGTCGGGGTCGGGGTCGCGGTGCTGCCGCTCGACGGGACGGGTACGGCGTAGACCTTCGAGTCCTCACCCTCGCTGCCGACCAGCAGGGACTCCCCGTTCAGGCTCACGGTCAGCGACTCGGGCTGGTCCTGCGCCGGGGCCGTCAGCTCGTCGACCGTCTGGTAGCTGATGGCGTCCAGCACCTGGATCCGACCGAACTGGGTCAGCAGCGCGATCCGGTCACCGCCGGGCAGGAACGTGCCGTCCGTCACCGCAGCCGGGGCGTTCCCGACCCGTTCCAGCTCATTGACCGCCGTGCGCTTGGGCGAGGTCGGGGCCGCGTACACCCCTCCGGACAGGCCCTTGGTGACGATGAACAGCCGGCCCTCGCCGTTGACCAACAGCGTCTCGGCGTCGTGGGCACCGTCAGGGTAGCGGAACTCCCAGGAGCGGTAGGGAACCGCCTCCTCGCCGGCCCGGGCGTCGTTGAAGTAATAGATGGTGACCAGATCCCGGTTCGCACCGTTGTCGCCGATGTCGGCGACGTAGAGGCGCCCGTCGTACATGGCCACGGCTTCGACGTCGACCGGGTCCGCCCGGAACCTCAGCGTCCCGGTGACCCTGCCCTTGGTGTTGATCCGGTAGGCGACCCCGCTGTCTCCGGAGTCGTTGACCGTCCAGTAGGCCGCGGCGTCGGGATCTCGGGCCAGGCCGGAGGACTCGGTGATCCGGGAGTCGGTGATGGTGAAGGCCACGGTGTCGGCTGCCTCCGCAACCAGCGGCAGACCGACGGCCAGACCGAGTGCCGCGAGCAGGGCGACTGCGCTGCGCAAGGCCCTACGGACGGCCATGGTGCTGAGAGATCCCTTTCCTGTCGACGCGTACGCGACCCTAATGCAGCGAGTCCCAGAACGCCGCGAGCACCACGATCAGCACCAGGCCGCCGAGTACGCCGGAGACGATCAGCCGGCGAACTCGCGGGTTCATCGGCCCAGGATAGGGGCCCCAAACGCACTACCGTGTCCTTGTGGGGGAGCTCCGGTTGTACGCGATCGGCATGGAGGAGGTTCGCAGCATGTTCGGCGCCTCACCCCCAGTGGCCGAGCACCTGCGCGAGGTCGCGCAGCGGGCCTTCGCACCGCCGGTCGAGGCCGGCCGCTCGGGTCTGCTCGGCAAGCTGGGACCGATCTTCCGCAGGGTGCCCGCGACGCCGGTGATCTCACCGACGCAGCCGGAGCCGCGGGACGTCGAGGTGCTGCTGGCGGGGGCGTACATCCCGCCGGACCGGATGGGCGCAACCTGGCGGCTGCTGGAGACCCTGGTGCAGGGCACGGCGTGGGGGTCGACCCGGATGCGGCTCACCGAGGCGGGCCTGGACGACCTGGACTTCGCCCTGGCCAGCGGTGGCGTGTCGGCCGCCGTCGGGCTGCGTCACCTGCTGAACAGCAAGACCGAGCTCAACCTGATCCCGGTGACCGGTTTGACCGTCGGCTGGCACCGGCACGACAAGGCGCTGGCCATGAACGAGGCCTACCGGTCAGCGATGCCCCAGATCAAGACCGACGAGCAGCGCGAGATGGTTCGTGCGCTGACCGGCTGGCTGGACGGCTTCGGGCCCTGGACCCAGGTGGCCGCGAGTCTCGGCCGCCCGGTCCCCGACCTGATCGGCTTCTGGGCACGCTAGTTCTCCGGGGCCGTCAGTGCTGGTGGCTGTGCCGGCCGAGGGTCTCCACGGGAGTTGCCCCGGGACGGGTCCACTGGGGCACCGGGCGGCTGGTCGGGCCCCAGGTGGCGTTGCCGTCCGCATCCGAGCGCCAGTACCAGCACGACTGGTGCCCCTCGGGCCAGCCGTCGGGCTTCTCCTCCCACGCCTCCCCGCGGCCGTAGGGGGTCATGTCGAGCAGGCCGAGGGACGTATCGGCCGGCTCGTTGCCCCGGCCGGTGGTGGAGTAGGTGAGGAACACGCGGTCGCCGTCGCGGAGGAAACAGCTGATGTGCCCTTCTTCGGTGAGGAGCCGCGACTCCACATCGCGGACCGAGTACCAGGGCTGCGGGTAGCCCATGAACTCGACGTAGGAAGCTACTTCGTCCCACTGGCCCGAGGTCAGGACGGCCAACGAGACGCCGCGAGCGTTGAGGTAGACGGCGTCCTTCAGGTGCCAGAGGTTGAAGGTGCAGCCCTCGCACTGCCCCTGGTGCGGCGCGCCGTCGTACCACATGGAGTGGTAGACCACGAGCTCCTCGCGGCCCTGGAACAGGTCCCGGAACGGGACCGGGCCGTCGGCACCGACGACCTCGGCCGTCCCGTCGATCTCCACCATCGGCATCCGGCGGCGGGCCGCGGCGATGGCGTCACCCTCGCGGGTGTGGGCCTTTTCGCGGACCAGGAGCTCGGCACGGGCGGCCTGCCAGGTGGCCACGTCAACGACCGCCGGGCGGCCGGGCAGCGCCGTGGTCGGGTCACTCGGGATGGTGGTCATGGGTCCTCCGTGGGTGTCTCGGGCCGGCCGGCGTCGTTCCGACGCCTCACAACATCAGAACAGACCCGCCACCCGGCCCAAACTCATCGCCGGTCGAGGCGCTCACCGGCGCCGACAGTCCGATCCGGCGGAGCGGCCGACTACGAGGCGGGACTGATCACCAGGACGAGATCGCCGCCCTCCACCTGCTGCACCGCCCCGATCGCCAGCCGCTGCACGGTTCCGGCGACCGGGGCGGTGATCGCCGCCTCCATCTTCATCGCCTCGATGGTGGCCACGGTCGCCCCCGCCTCGACCTCGTCGCCCTCGGCGACGGCTGGCGTCACCACCCCGGCGAACGGGGCCGCCACGTGCCCGGGCTGGTGCGGGTCGGCCCGCTCGGCCACCTTGACGTCGACCTGGATCGAGGTGTCCCGCACCCGGATCGGCCGCAACTGGCCGTTGATGGTGCACATCACCGTCCGCATGCCGCGCTCGTCCGGCGCGCCGATCGCC
>DASQVF010000368.1:0-8517 GCA_035640915.1 Propionibacteriaceae bacterium | reverse complement strand
GAACCGGTCGACGTCCAGACCGCGGGACAGGCCGAGCTCGACGTAGCCGAAGCCGTCGGCGAGGGTGAAGGCCAGCTCCTGCGCGGCCGTCGACCCGGCCTCCCGGATGTGGTAGCCGGACACGCTGAGCGGCTTGTACGCCGGCACCCGGGCCGTGCAGTACTCCATCAGGTCCCCGATCAGCCGCAGGTGCGGCTCCGGGGCGAACAGCCACTCCTTCTGGGCGATGTACTCCTTGAAGATGTCGGTCTGCAGCGTGCCGTTGAGGGTGGACGGGTCGACCCCCTGCCGCTCGGCGGCCACCAGGTAGAGGCAGAACACCGGCACGGCCGGCCCCGAGATGGTCATCGAGGTGGTGACCGCACCGAGGTCGATGTCGGAGAACAGCACGTCCAGGTCAGCGGCGGAGTCGACGGCGACACCGCAGTGCCCGACCTCGCCCAGGCTGCGCGGGTCGTCGGAGTCGCGGCCCATCAGCGTCGGCATGTCGAAGGCCACGCTGAGGCCGCCGCCGCCGGCGTCCAGGATCATCCGGTAGCGCTCGTTGGTCTGCCGGGCGTTGCCGAACCCCGCGAACTGCCGGATGGTCCATGGCCGGCCGCGGTATCCCGTCGGGTAGAGACCGCGGATGAACGGGAACTCCCCCGGCCAGCCGATCCGCTCCATCCGCTCGTCGGCCGCGTCGTCCGCCGGCCCGTAGACCGGGTCGACCTCCACTCCGGAGAGCGTGCTGAAGTCCGCGTCGCGAACCTTGCCCTCGGCCAGCGCCCTCGCGTACGCGGCTGCCCAGCGTTCCCGACCGGTCGGTTCCACGGCTAAATACTAGGACGCCCTATAACTCTTGTTGCCCTGCTCGCGCCCAGTCGGGCGCTCAGGATCGTCTCTTCCACTTGCTCGAACGGCCAGCCCCGGTGCCCGGACCTCAAAAATCTCCCGCGGCGGCGCGGGGCCGAGTGAGCAGGGACGTCAGCCGGTCACACTCCGTCTCGCTCAGCGCCCCGAGGCCGAACCGGGCGCCGACGATGGCCTCGGTCGCCTTCTCCATCACCTCCCGGCCCTTCGGCGTGATGGAGGCCAGCACCGCCCGCCCGTCCTCGGGATGCGGCGTCCGCCGGATCAGATCGGCCGCCTCCAGCCGCTTCACCAGCGGCGTCACCGACGTGGCGTGTACCTGCAGCCGCTCGCCGATCTTGCCGAGCGGCAGTGCGCCGCGGCGGGAGAAGGACAGCAGCACCAGGACCTCGTAGCGGGCGAACGTCAGCCCCAGCGGCCGGAGCAGCTCGTCCAGCTCGGTCAGCACCAGCTGGTGGACCCGCATCAGCGACGTGACGGCCCGCATCCGCGGCATCTCCTCCCACTGGGTGCCCCATTGCCGAGCCGCCTCCTCGACCGGGTCGAAGGGCAGCCGGGTCCGTCCCTGGGCCCGCCGCGGGGGGTCCGAGGGGGGTCGTCCCCCCTCGCTGATAGAGCCCGTCACGTGCCGTCGTCCGTCTCCTCGTCGCCGCCGCTCTCGGGCAGCCCCTGGATCCGCTCCGGGTTCATGATCATCCGCAGGGCGTCCTCGCGCTCGTCGATGCTGGCCACGTAGCGGATCTCGTTCAGGCCCTGGATCTGGGCCGCCGACTCGAAGACGAAGTGTCCGTAGTTGAGCATGTGCCCGACCCACGGCTTCTTGACCGTGATGTCGAGTATCCGGCCGAGCGGCACGCTGGCGCGCTGGGTGTCGAAAACCCCGTTCACCCGGATCAGCCGTTGGTTGGTGATGACGAACCGGTCCCGGTACTCCTCCAGCAGGCGCCAGAACGCATGTCCGGCGATCACCAGACCGACGATGAAGAAGATCCAGAAGGTCGGCGCGCGGAAGGCCCAGGCACTGATGAGGATCAGCATGCCGCCGACCAGCCGGACCGCCGGCCACACGCTCGCCACCCAGTGCTTCCGGACCTCGAGCACCATGTACTCCCCGGCCTTGTCCAGGACGTACTTGTCGACGTTCGGGTCGAACAACCCTCTCATGGCTACCCTGCCAGTGACGGCATGTCGACTCCTCGCTCTTCCGTCCTCGCCCGGACGAACGGCAACCGGAGTTCTGGACGTACCTTTCTACCGTACGTCGTGGCGCCCGAGCGGGCCGCCACGCCGTACGGTCAACGCGTCGGCCGCACCCGGTCGGCCGCGGTGTAGGCGTCCACCTCCCCGCGGCTGACCGCCTTCGCCAGCGTGTCCAGACCCGTGGCCGGGTCCAGCGCCAGATCGGCCTGCAGCCGGGCCAGCACCAGTCCCTCCACCTCCTGTCGGGCCCGCTCCACCCGTCGGGCGGTCCAGGCGCCGCTGACCTGCTGAGCGGCCCGGAACTGCTCGATCCGGCCGAGCAGGTCGGCGATGCCCTCGCCCCGGGAGGCCACGGTGGCCACGATCGGCGGCTTCCACTGGTCCGGGTCCCGCTCCCCGAGCGCAACCATGCCGCGCAGCTCCCGGATCAGCGCCTGCGCACCCTCCCGGTCGCTCTTGTTCACCACGAAGATGTCACCGATCTCGAGGATCCCGGCCTTCGCCGCCTGCACCCCGTCGCCCATGCCGGGCGCCAGCAGCACCAGCGTGGTGTCGGCCAGCCCGGCGACCTCGATCTCGGACTGGCCGACCCCGACCGTCTCCAGCAGCACCACGTCGAAGCCGGCCGCATCCAGCACCCGCAGCGCCTGCGGAGCGGCGACGGCCAGCCCGCCGAGATGGCCGCGGGTCGCCATCGACCGGATGTAGACCCCCGGGTCGACGGCGTGGGCCTGCATCCGGACCCGATCGCCAAGCAGGGCTCCGCCCGAGAACGGCGAGCTGGGGTCGACCGCCAGCACGCCGACCCGCCGGCCCTGCTCGCGTAAGGCGCCCACCAGGGCCGCGGTGGTCGTCGACTTCCCGACCCCGGGTGACCCGGTCAGACCGATGATGTGGGCCCGGCCGGTGTCCGGCGCCAACGCCCTGGCCAGCGCCGGAAGCCGCGGGGACCGGTTCTCCACCAGGCTGATCACCCGACCGATCGCCCGGGGGCGTCCGCTGCGAACCGCCGCCACCAGCTCGGCCAGCTCCTCCTCGGCCGGCCGCGAGCCGGTCAGCGGGATGCCCCGGTCACACCGAACGCAGGATCAGCGCGTCGCCCTGTCCCCCACCACCGCAGAGCGAGGCCACTCCGGTCCCACCGCCCCGGCGGCGCAGCGCGTACGCCAGGGTCAGCACGAGCCGAGCGCCGGATGCGCCGATCGGGTGTCCGAGCGCGATCGCCCCACCGTTGATGTTGACCTTCTCATCGGCCTCGGACTCGCTCAGCCCCAGCGAGCGGACGCTGGCCACGCCCACCGCGGCGAACGCCTCGTTGATCTCGATCAGGTCCAGGTCGCGAACGCCGATCAGTTCCTTGGCACAGGCGGCGCGGATCGCCTCGGCCGGCTGCAGCTGGAGCGACGAGTCCGGCCCGGCCACCATGCCATGGGCGCGGACCTCGGCCAGCGGAGTGGCCCCGAGCCGGTCCGCCGCCTCCCGGCTGGCCACGATCAGTGCGGCGGCCCCGTCGGAGATCGGGCTGGAGGACGCGGCGGTGATCGTCCCGTCGGGACTGAAGGCCGGCGGCAGCGCGGCCAGCGACTCCGCCGTGGCTCCCTCCCGGATCCCCTCGTCCGCGGTCACCAGCCGGTCCGGCCCGCGCCGCTGCGGCACCTTGACCTCGACCATCTCCTCGGCCATCACACCGCTGGCGGTGGCCGCGGCGGCGCGCTGGTGGGAGCGGGCGGCGAAGGCGTCCTGATCCTCCCGGCTGACCTCCACCTCGCCGTGGTTGCCCGCGTCGGTCAACGCTCCCATCGACTGCTCGGTGTAGACGTCCCAGAGCCCGTCCGCGGCCATGTGGTCGACCAGATCCACCGTCCCGTACTTGAAGCCGGTGCGCGAGTTGGGCAGCAGGTGCGGCGCCGAGGTCATCGACTCCATCCCACCGGCCACCACGACGTCGCACTCTCCCGCCCGAATCAACTGATCGGCCAGGGCCACCGCGTTCAGACCGGACAGGCATACCTTGTTGATGGTCAGCGACGGCACGCTCATCCCGATCCCGGCCCGGACCGCCGCCTGCCGGGCCGTCGCCTGACCGGTGCCGGCCTGCAGGACCTGGCCCATGATCACGTAGTCGACGTGCCGCGCATCCACCCCGGACCGCTGCAACGCCCCGGCGATCGCGTAGCCGCCCAGCTCGGTGGCCGGAACACCGGCGAAGGCCCCCAGGAACTTGCCGATCGGCGTACGCGCGCCGTCAAGAAGTACTGAACCCATGATCCAGTTCTACACCGGTCCCGGTTGCCCTCGGTCCGCCGCGGTTTGGAACAATCCTGCAGATGTCTAGTTGGGCCGGTCCGGAGGCACTGCCCGGTGTGATCGGGCTGGACCACATCGGGCTCGCCGTCGCCGATCTCGACGCCGCGGTCAGGCTGCACACCGAGGTGTTGGGACTGGTGGTGCGGCACCGGGAGACCAATGCTGAGCAGGGCGTGGAGGAGGTCATGCTCTCCCCGGTCACCGTTGGGCCGGGCACCCAGGTGCAACTGCTCGCCGCCCTGGACGAGCACTCACCGCTGCACCGGTTCCTCGCCCGCCGTGGACCCGGTCTGCACCACCTCGCCTACGCGGTACGCGATGTCCGGATCGCATCCGACGTTCTCCTGCCACAGGGTTTCCGGCTGCTCTATGATGCACCGAGGGCCGGTACCCGCGGCTCGCTGATCAACTTTGTCCATCCCAAGGACACCGGCGGCGTCTTGATCGAGCTGGTCGAGCCGGCTGCCCAGGGCCAGGGTTGAGCGGGGGGCATCGCCGCAGGTATGGGCGCGACATAAGCGAATACTCCAATCCAGAGTCTAGGAACATGTATCGGGAGAGGTTTCAGCGGTGAGCTCTACGGACAACACGGGGCTGGGTCTGTTCGACGACGCGGCGAGCGCCGTCGGTAACTTCCCGACCGCCCTGCGCGGTTACGACCGGACCGCGGTCGACGACTACGTCCGCACGCTGGAGGCAAGTGTCGTCCAGTCACGCCGCCGGGCGACCCAGCTCGAGCAGCAGGCCGCGGCCCTTCAGGACCAGCTGACCGCCAGCAGCGACAAGAGCACCGCTTCCGACCTGGACTACAGCAATCTCGGCGGCCGCGCCAACGACATCCTCCGGCTGGCCCAGGAGCAGGCCCGCGAGCTGGTGGAGAACGCCACCATCGAGGCGGAGAAGGTCAAGGAGAACGCCCGGCGGGAGGCCGACAACCTTCGCAGCAACGCGGCCCGGGAGGGCGATGCGATCAAGAGCGGCGGCGCCGCCCAGATCGACCAGCTGCGCGGCAAGCTGAACGCTCAGGTCCAGGCTCAGGTCGAGAAGGCCAAGGCCGAGGCCGAGGCGCTCATCGCCGCCGCCCGGCGGCAGGCCGAGGCGCTTCGCCGCGCGGCTGACCACGAGGCCCAGACCGCCCGGCAGAACGCGTATCTCGACACCGAGAACCTCCGCCGCGGGGTCGAGCGCGAGGCGGCCGAGATCCGGCAGCAGGTCGCCGCCGAGCGCGAGCAGGCGGTGGCGCAGCTGAAGCAGGCTCACGACGAGGCCCAGGGCCGGACCGCCGAGCTGCTGGCCGAGGCGACCAAGCACCACAACGAGTCGGCCGAGCGGCTGGAGGCCGACATCGCCGAAGCCGCCCGGATCCGGGCCGAGGCGCTGGCCGAGGCTGAGCGCACCAAGGAGGAGGCGGTCCGCGAGTCCGACACCCGGGTGGCCAACGCGAAGAAGCAGGCCACGGCGATCAGCGAGCGGACCCAGCAGGAGTTCACCTGGCGCAAGCAGCAGCTGCGGCGGGAGACCGAGCTGCTGCACCAGCGCAAGCAGGCTGTGCTGAGCCAGCTGGCCAGCCTGTCCGCCCTGGCCGAGCAGACCGCCAACGCGTTCCCCGACCTGGACGACCCGGCTGACCTCGAGCGCGACGACGATGAACCTGGCGACGCCACCGTGGTGCGGTCCGGACCGGCTGGCCGCGACCGGAGCGACGACGAGATCCCCGCCGACGATGCGCCTACCGAGACCGTGGCGAGCACGCCGGCGGGTACGCCGAAGGCGGACGAGGGCAAGAGCGGCGGCTCCCGCGGCGGCTCGGGCGGCAAGCCATCCGCGCAGGCCGGTCCCGAGCCGGAGCCCGAGGTCGACGGGGACGCGACCGTCCTGATGTCGTCCACCGACACGCCGGCCGGCACCCAGCACCTCTCCGGGGGGCAGCGGCGCTCGCCCGGCAGCTCGAGCTGAGGCCGGCCACCCAGGGTAAGGCCGGGAGGCGGCGCGCCGAACCGAGATGACGGGCTCGGGGCCGGCGCGCCGATAGCCTGTGGAGAACGCGCGGATCACTTGTCCACACGTCCTGGGGAGATTGCTGTGACCACATCCGGGCCCGCTGCCGACGTGACTGGCCTGGGCCACCGCGCCCAGCAGATCCTGCGGATGGCGGAGGAGCAGGCTCGTGAGGTCACCCGCCGGGCCGCTCAACAGGCCGACCAGCTGACCGAGGAGACCCGGACCGAGCTGGACCGCCGCCGCGACCTGGTCAACGCCGAGCTCGAGGAAAGGCGACAGGCGCAGCTCCAGGAGCTGGAGAACCTGCGCCGGCAGGCCGAGCAGGACGCCGAGGACGTGGCGACCCGCACCCGGACCGAGGCCGAACAGCTGCTGGCCGCCGCCCGGCTGGCCGCGGAGGCGGTGCGAAACGAGTCCGAGGCGACCGCGCGGGCGCTGCTGCAGACCGCCACCCTCGAGGCCGAGGCGCTGCGCGCCGCCGCGGAGAAGGACGCCGGCCGGATCAGCCAGCAGGCCGCCGAGAAGCGCAGCCGGACCCTGGGCGAGCTGGAGCAGGCCCAGAAGGAGGCTCAGCAGGCTGCGGCGGAGCTGTTGGCCTCGGCCAGCGAACAGCAGCGCGCCGCCAGTGAGCACCTGACCGAGGAGACCGAGCGCGCCGTCCGGCTGCGGCTGGAGTCACGCGCCGACGCGGAGCGCGTCAAGCTCGAGGCGACTGCGGAGGCCGAGCGGATCGTGAAGCAGGCACAGCAGCGGGCCGCCACGATCGAGGAGCGGGTTCGCCAGGAGTTCGCCTGGCAGCGGCGGCAGATGCGCAACGAACAAGACCTGCTCACCCGACGCCGGCAGGCAATGCTCCGGCAGCTCACCTCGCTCAGCGCGCTGGCCGTCGAGACGGCGGAGCAGCTGCCGGAGGTGGCCGACCTGGACCTCGGCGACCTGTCCGACTTTCCCGGCGACATCGCGGCGGAGGAGAAGCCGGCGGCCGAGCGGGAGCTCGCCACAGCGACCCGCTCCTAGGGACGCGGACGCGGCTCAGAAGAGCCGGTCCGCCGCGTTGTCGAGGCCGCGCAGCACGTCGTAGTCCAACGTGACGCAGGTGATGCCTCGGTCGCCGGCCAGCACGCGGGCCTGCGGCTTGATCTGCTGGGCGGCGAACACCCCGGCCACCGGACCGAGCTGCGGGTCGCGCCGCAACAGCTCGAGATAGCGGGTGAGCTGCTCCACGCCGTCGATCTCGCCGCGCCGCTTCACCTCCACCGCGACGTAGCGTCCTCCCGCGTCCCGGCAGAGCAGGTCGACCGGACCGATCGGGGTCGGATGCTCGCGCCGGACCAACGACCATCCCCGGCCCAGCGTCTCGGGATGCTCGGCGAGCAGGGCCTGCAGGTGGGCCTCCACGCCGTCCTTCTGCAGCCCGGGATCGAGTCCCAGATCGTGGCTGGAGTCGTGGAACACCTCGCCGATCGAGATCTGCAGCGTGTCTCCGTCGCGACCGTGCACCTCCCAGAGGGCGGTGAGCGGCTCCGGCGCGACCGTCTCGGTGATCCGGCAGGGCGGGCTCATCCAGTTCAGCGGCTTGTACGCCCGGTCGTCGGCGTGGATGGAGACCGAGCCGTCCGCCTTGACCAGGATCAGCCGGGTGGCCATCGGCAGGTGAGCGGTCAGCCGCCCGGCGTAGTCGACCTGGCAGCGGGCAATCACCAGACGCACGCCGGAAAACCTATCCCAACCCATCATCAGTGCCCCGGGGACGAGGTTCCTTGACGCTCGGCGTCGTCGGAGTGCGTGCATCGCAAGGCCATGAGGGGAGGCTGGCGAGTCGCGACGCGAGGAGAACGCAGCGAGGTGCCTGCTCGGGCGGCGTCCGACGTCAAGGGACCTCATCTTCGGGGGCACTAGGATCGGCGCGTGGCACGCCGGATGAGCAAGCATCTGCGGGCGGCCCGTCCGCTCGGGACCGGCCACGCCACCACCGCCGACAAGGCCGACGGCACCTGGGTGGTCCGCAGCGTGCCCGGCTCGGCGGCGGGCAAGACCTACCGGTGCCCGGGCTGCTCGCAGCCGATCCGGCCGGGCGTGGCCCACGTGGTCGCCTGGCCCCAGACATCTGGCCTGCTGTCCTCCTCGCCGGTGGAGGAGCGCCGGCACTGGCACACA
>DASQVF010000367.1:0-3202 GCA_035640915.1 Propionibacteriaceae bacterium | reverse complement strand
GGGATCCCGGGGCCGAGGTTCGGTTCTCGCCACCCTTCTGGGCTCGATCTCCTTCGCTGTGGCCAGCGGCGCTCAGTGCCCTGTGGTTGTGGTGAAGGAGGGCGGCGCGGCTCCGGTGGTCGGCGACGGAGGCCGTGTTGTTGTCGGGACGGACGGCTCGGATCGAGCAGCGTCTGCTGTGGCCTTCGCGGCCGAGTTCGCCGGCACCCGGTCTGCATCGCTGGAGGTGATCTGCTGCACCGGCGAGCTCTCGGTTCCCGTTGTCACTCAGGACGATCTTCGACGCTCGGCCGGGGAGATCCTGGAGCGCACATGTGCGACCTTGGGGGAAGCGCATCCCCGCCTGAGGGTCGTGAGTCGCGTCGAGGACGGGCTGCCCGAACTGACCCTGGTGAACGCCTCGACCGACTCCGGTCTCCTGGTCATCGGGTCGAGTGGCCGGGGGCACCCTCGGATGATGATTCCGGGCTCGACAGCATTTGCCGTCATCCACGGTGCGCGCTGCCCCGTGGCAGTCGTCGGAGGGGACGCGGCGTGACGACCAGCAGCCGTCGTCGGGTCCACCGAGGAGGGCGCAGACCGCCCGTACGCGATCCGGCGGTTCTCAGGGCTCGCGGGTCGGCCGGTCGGTCGCGTCATCCTCAGGTGATGGTCCGAGGCTGAACCCGGCCGCGGTGAGGTCCTCGGCCAGGTCGTCCCGGTCGAGCAGGTCGCGGCGGACCTGGTTGCTGCGGTAGACCGTGCGGCTGACCAGGTGCGCGGCCACCGGGGCCGTCATGAACTGCAGTGAGGCGATGATCAGCACGGTGCCGAAGGCCGCCCAGCTGCGTAGGGACAGCTCGACGCCGGTGACGACGAGGATGAGGCCGAGGGTCTGCGGCTTGGTGGCGGCGTGCATCCGGCTGAGCACGTCGGGGAAGCGGGCGAGCCCGACCGCCGCGGCCAGACAGAGGAACGCGCCGAGCATCACACAGACCGCGCCGAGAACGTCCAGCAGGTCGGTGATCACGAAGGCTCCCCGCGCTCGACCCGCGCGGCGCGATCCGGGCGGGGTGCCTCCTCCGGCCCGACGTTCCACCGGGTCGCCTTGTCCCGGTCCGCGACGAAGCGCGAAATGCTCACTGAGCCGGCGAAGCCGAGCAGCGAAAGCACGAGCATCACCGGGAGCGTGGTGCTGTGGTCGTTGAGAATCGCGTCCAGGGCCGAGGTGGCGATCACCACGGCGATGAGGACGTCGGCGGCGACGATCCGGTCGAGGCTGCTGGGGCCGCGCGAGGTTCGGAACACGGTCAGCACCGCGGCTACCGACAGCATCAGCGCGCTGGCTGCGACCATCGCCGTCACGATCGTGTGCACCATCAGGATCTCCCTTCTGCAGCGTCGTCGGATCTCGGCGCAGATTCGCCGGTTTCGAGCGCGGCCACCTCGGCGGCGGAGCCGAACGTGCGCAGCGCCCGCGCTTCGGCGTCGAAGACGCCTTGCACGGCAGCGGCGATCGCCGCTTCGTCGGTGGCGCCGAGCACGTGCAGGTACAGCGTGCTGGTGGCTCGATGGGCCTCTAGGACGATCGTGCCGGGCACCAGGCAGACCTGTTCGGCGGTTGCCGTCAGGTAGAGATCGGACCGGGTGCGCAGCTGCACCCGAACGATCGAGCTGCGCGGCACCGTGCCGAAGCGGAAGGCCAGCCGGACGACGTCCACGCTGGCCCGGAACGCTTCCGCGAGAAGTCGCGCGACCAGCTTCAGTCCCTGCAGCGGGCGGAACCGGCCGTGGAGGTCGATCGGCGGCAGCGGAAAGACCAGGCCGACCAGCAGGGCCACCAGCAGCCCGGTGAGCACGAGGAACAGCGAGATCTCATCCCACAGCAGCACCCAGACCCCGGTCAGCACGACAACAGCCGCGGGATGGAAGCGGCGGGCCCGGGGGGCTCGGCCGGGCGACGGTTCGGTCATCGGATTCCCCCGGGCAGCACCGCGCGGACGTAGGACGCTCCGTCGACGATGTCGGTGGCGGAGCGCTCCGCATAGCCGTACAACGGACCGGACACCGCGGTGATGGCCAACCCGAGCAGCACGAGCACCGTGGCGGTAGCGACCA
Organism: Propionibacteriaceae bacterium; assembly: GCA_035640915.1. Lineage (GTDB taxonomy): Bacteria > Actinomycetota > Actinomycetes > Propionibacteriales > Propionibacteriaceae > Microlunatus. The sequence continues at coordinate 1,105 of DASQVF010000367.1, read as the reverse complement.
TCGGCACGGGCAGCGGCCGCCGCTGGGTCGTCTGGGTGGTGCTGCCCTGCGGCGCGGGAGAGCCGGCGTCCTCTTCTTCACCGACCACCAGCTCCAGCGCGTCCGGCTCGGCGCTCAGCGGCCGCCAGAAGGCCCGGTTCCAGACCTTCGCCATCGCGTAGAGGGTGAGCAGGCTGGTGGCCACCGACCCGCCGACGAGGAGGTACGCCAGGAAGCCGCCCGCCTCGGCGCCGGCCGTCAGCAGCCCGATCTTGCCGAGAAAGCCGGACATCGGCGGGATGCCCGCGAGGTTCATCGCGGGCACGAAGAACAGGATGCCGAGCACCGGGGAGGCCGCGGCGAGCCCGCCGAGCTTGTTCAGCGACGTGCTGCCTCCGCGCGTTTCGATCAGGCCGGTCACCAGGAACAACGTCGTCTGGATGGTGATGTGGTGCGCGGTGTAGAAGATCGCCCCGGCGTAGCCGGAGACGCTCGCCAGCCCGATCCCGAAGATCATGTAGCCGATGTGGCTGACCAGGGTGAACGACAGCATCCGCTTGATCTCCGACTGGGCGATCGCCCCCAGGATGCCGACGACCATGGTCGCCAGCGCGGCCCAGAGCAGCAGGCCGGTCAGGGGGCTGTCGGGGAAGAGGACGGTCTGCGTGCGGATGATGGAGTAGACGCCGACCTTGGTGAGCAGGCCGGCGAACACTGCCGTGACGGGGGCGGGCGCGGTCGGGTACGAGTCGGGCAGCCAGGCCGACATCGGGAACACGGCGGCCTTGATGCCGAAGACGGTGAGCAGCAGCAGCTGGAGCACCAGCTGGATGCCGTCGGGCAGGTCCGGCAGCCGGCGCGCCAGCTGGGCGAGATTCACCGTGCCGGTGGAGGCGTAGACGACTGCGAGGGCGACCAGGAACAGCGTCGAGGACAGCAGGCTGACCACGACGTAAGTGCTGCCCGCCCGCACCCGTTGCCCCGTCCCGCCGATGGTGAGCAGCACGTAGGACGAGAACAGCAACATCTCGAAGCCGACGAACAGGTTGAACAGATCTCCGGCCAGGAAGGCGTTCGACACGCCGGCCGACAGCACCAGCAGCGTCGGGTGAAAGATCGAGACCGG
>DASQVF010000366.1:0-6669 GCA_035640915.1 Propionibacteriaceae bacterium | reverse complement strand
ACCCGGTGATGATCGTCCGGCTCCGCCCGTAGAGCCGACGAGACTGCTCGAGTGCGCGCTGGAGCTCGGCCATCGACCTCCGGGCCGAGTCGGGCATGACCATGGCCCAGACGAAGCGGCTCATCCCGCGTCCAGCTCCCTCAGCCCGGATCCGGTCCTCACGGCGCTTCTCCCGGAATACGGAGTCCGATGGATTCTCGCCCGGCCGGAGTAGGCGCTCGTACTTGGCCTTGCCGTCGAACTCGCCGACATGGCAGTACTCGTCCCACCCGAAATCACAGGTGCCGATCGTGTCGCCCCGCGAGTCGACCACCTTGTACTGCGGCTCCGGCGCCGGGATCCCGTAGCGGAAGAACTGGACACGGGTCACCGACTCGCCAGGGGACTCGCTGCGCGCATCCGCCAAGCTGATGGCCGTACGCGCCTGCCGTGAGCCGGGGTAGTACGCGAAGCGCTCCTGCAGCTCTTGCAGCCGTTCGGCCAGCGCAGGGTTCGTGCGCAGGGCGGAGTCAGCCGTCACCACGCCGGCCTCCAGCGGCGATCGGCAGGCTGTCTCCCAGACGGCCCGTGCGGGTGATACCGCACACAGGCCCTCCTGGCGTACGAGGTCGCCCTTCAGATCGCGTAGCACGACGTGGTGGTTCGTCCTGGCCAGACGGCGTGACGAGCCCTCGTCGAGCCGCAGGATGTGGACGACCGAGAGATCCTGCTGGTGGAGCGCGAAGCCATGGAGGGCGACAGCCGATGCCCCGGTCAGAGCCACCTCGCCACGTTGAGCGGCCACGGCAGCTCGGGCGTGCAAGACGTGCTTGCCGCTGTCGTCACAGCCGGCGTAGACGTCGGCCGGTGCGTACATGCCTCGACGCAACCGAACGAGTACGCCGGACCGGCGCGCGTCAGCCAGGCTGTGGTCGGTCTCGCCGCACTGGAGCGCTTCCGCGCGGCTGAAGATGCCGTGGTTCGCGCGGATGACCTGTCCAAGAGTCGAGTTCATGGCCCCTACCCGACTGCAGCGCCGGGGCCGCTCGACAGGGGCTGCGCGAAATCTGTGGATAACTTCTTCGGGCCGCCGGGACCGAACCAGAGGTGCGTAGCCTGCGCCGGCTCAGCTCCACACGACTTGCTGCGGCGATACGCGCGTTGCAACTCGTGTATCGCCGCAGCAAGTCACGTGCACGTGAGTTCCTGCGAGAGGGGAGGGGTCGCCGCTTTCGGCGGTTCTCCTCGGCGCTCAGTTGACCTGGGTGACCCGCTCGCCGGCGCGTACGGCGATGGTGTTCCACTGGTCGTCGGTGAAGTCGAAGTTGCCCTGGGGGTTGGCGAACGTGTAGGCGACCTTGGTGCCGGCTTGCACGAGCCCGACCCGGAACTCGTCGGAGCCGTCGGTGCCCTTCTGCTCCACCAGGAAGGTGTACCCGGCGATCTTGGCGTCACGGGCGCCGACTCCGCTGACCTTCTTCGGGTCGGACACGGTCGCGGTCAGCCGCCGCTCCTTGCAGTCCGCGATGCTGGTCTTGATCTTCTCGACCAGCGCGTTCGCCGCCTTGTCGTCCTTGAGGCTGAGCACGATCTGGTTGACGCCGAAGTACGCGGTCCCACTGTCCGGGTGCAGGTAGACCCGCATCTCGCGGGTCTCCGCCGGGACCGTCGCCCAGTTCACGTTCTCGCAGCTGGCCCCGACGAAGTCCTCCTGAGGCAGCTCGACCGGAGCGGCGTTCCACGGCGCCACCGACCCAGCAACCGGCGGTAGGTCGCCGGGGGCCAGGAAGCCGGGCTGGTCACCGCCGAGCGGCGGTGGTCCGCCCCGGACGTCCGGCCTGGCGTCGCACTTGCCGCCGGCCGGCCCACACTGCTTCTTGGTCACCTCGGCCAACACCCCGGCCACGCCGGCGGCCCGGATCGGCTCACCCGGACGACCGGCGTCGACGATGTTCAGCACCCGGCCGGTCCGGCTGATCACCACGCTGTGGTTGGTGGTGGTCCTTCCGTCCGCCACGGCGATGACGGCGCCGGTCGCCTGGTCACCGACCCCACGCACCTGCTCGCCTCCGGCGATGGACGCGCCGGCCGCCGAGCAGGTACCAAGGGTGCGGGATGCCACCGCGAAGGCCTGCGCCGCCTCCTCGGGGGTGGCGTACGCGGTGGCATCGTGCAGCGCGCTGGGCGCGTCCTTGCCGGTGCCGCTGACCACGCGCAGGATCTTCTGCTGGGAGACGGGTTGGCCCGGATCCGGTTCGCCGCCGAAGCAGGCGGGGGCCGGCGCGTTCTCGGAGACACCCCGCTGGGTCAGTGTCTCCTTCCAGGTGAGCTTGTCGTCCAGCGGCTTCGCCTGGGCGGCACTCAGCACCATGTCGTTGGTCAGCAGGGCGCCGCCGGTCGCCGGCGGCGCGGAGGCGCTGGTCGTCGGGTCGGTGCCGACCGAGCCGGTCGGGTCCGACGGCGTCGGAGCGGTGCCCTGGCCGTTGCCCAGGCCGAGGACGGCGTAGCCGATCGCCAGACCGAGCACCACGACTGCCGCGATCCCACCGATGATCAGGGCCCAACGAGCCCGCTCGCCGATCGGCCGGCCGTCCTCCTCGTCCTCGTCATAGTCGTCGAGATCCTCCGGGCCCGACGGACCGGACGGCGCATAGCGGCCGCGGGCCGTCGAGCCGGAACGGGTCAGGATGGTGGTGGAGGTGTCGTCGCGGCGCGTCCGGGGCGCGAAGGTGAAGGACCGGATGGCGGTGTCCTCGCTGCCGACATCGCTCGCGTCAGGACGGGGGGTGGGGGCCGGAGCGGCGGACGCGCCGTTCACGGCGTCCGCCGGCGGGGTTCCGTTGCCGTTGCCGGCCGCATCGTCGCGGTAGAGCGCGTGCGGCACGTACTCGTCGCGATACAGCGGCTTGGGAGCGTCCTCCTCATCGAAGTTCGGTGCCGCGGGGCGGGCGACGGTCGCCGGCGCGGGAGCTGGAGCGGGGGCCGGCGGAGGTGTCGGCTCGGGCTCCGGCTCGATGAACGCGCGTCGGGGCCGATAGCTCCGGGACTCCTGGTCGACCATGGTTAACTGCTCCTTGCGAATCGTGAAAGGCCCGCCTTTCCCTGGCGGCGGACCCGCTCATCCGGGTCGCGTACGCCGACGTCGAGCCACGACTTTACCCGCGTTGGGCGTGTCCCGCCCATTCGCGCCTGTCGGGTGGGCCAGCATGGGACGACCATGGCCTCGTCGCTGTCTCCTCGGCGCACCATCGCCGGGCTGTTTCTCCAGGCCACGGACGCCGGTCCGAAACCCTCTGCTCCCGTGGTCGATTCCAGCGGCGGTCCGCCCCTCAGCTGGCCGGTAGCGGCCGTCGCCGGCGGTCTGCTCAGCGCCCTCGTTGGTTGGGTGCTGTGCGCGGGTCTCGCCGTGGTCGGCTGGCTGGCCGCCGAGCCGGGCACCCTGGGTGACGCGCTCGGGGTGGGCACCCGGCTCTGGTTGCTGGCCAATGGAGTGAGCGTGTCGCTCGGTGGCCTGGTCGTCACCCTGGTGCCATGGGGCGCCACGGCGGTGGCGGCGTACATGATGGCCTGGTCCGCCGGGTTCGCCGCGCGCCGGCTCCGGTCCGAGCAGCTCGCCGGTCCGCTCACCGTTGCCGGGGTCCTGCTGGCCACCTACCTGGTCCCGGTGCTGGCCATCGGGGCGTGGCAGGGCCAGCCCTGGCGCAATCCGCTGCACTGGGCCGCCGTGATCGCCGTGCTGGGTCTGGCCGCCGTCTGGGGGGCCTGCCGAGCGCTCGGTCGGCGGCTGAGCGATGGCTGGCCGGACTGGGCGCGGGAACTGCCGCGGGCGGTGCTCGGTGCCCAGCTCGTGCTGCTGGTCTTCGGGACGGCTCTGCTGCTGGCCGGCCTGATCCGCCACCTCGACCGGGTCAGCGCGCTGCACGCCGCCCTGGACCCCGGAGTGGCGGGCGGCATCGCGCTGCTTGCGGCACAGCTCGCGCTGGTGCCCAACGCCTGTGTCTGGGCGGCCTCGTACGCCCTCGGCTCCGGCTTTGCGGTGGGGCCGGAGTCGGTCGTAGCACCCGCCGCCACCGAGCTGGGCATGCTCCCGGGCGTGCCGCTGCTGGGCGCACTGCCGGAGGCGGGTCCGGGCAGTCCACTGCTGCTGCTCTGGCTGTTCTCGGGGGCACTCGCCGGCGGACTCGCGGCGACGCTCGTGGTCCGGTCGCGGCCGGACCTGCGGGTGGACGCCAGCAGCCTGGTCGGCGGGCTGTCGGCGGTGTTGGCCGCGCTGGTGTTCGTCGCGATCGGCTGGGTGGCCGGGGGCGACCTCGGGATGGCCCGGCTGACCGGCCTCGGTCCCCGACTGCTGCCGCTGCTGACGATGGCCGGCACCACCATGGGTCTGGCCGGGCTGCTCACCGGCCTGGGGTTCGGGCTGGTGCGACTGCGCCGTCCTTCGGTCGAACCCACCGAACCTTCGGTGGAGACGGAGCCCTCCGGGGAGACCGAGATGGAGGAGCAGGGAGCGCCAGCCCAGAGGCACTAGGGCGGGCGCCCGTGTGTCGTCGGCGCGCCGCGGGGTTCAATCGCCGCGCCGCGGGGTTCAAGGGGGTCGCCCCCCTTGCTCTACTCTTGTCGCCGTGCCGCTGCCCGTGATTCCCGCGCGCGGCGAGAAGGCGCGGGTGGTGGTGCTCATCTCCGGCACCGGGACCCTGCTGCAGGCACTGATCGACGCGGCCCGCGACCCGGCGTACGGGGTTTCGATCGTGGCCGTCGGTTCCGACCGGCCGGGGGTGGCCGGACTGGACCGCGCCGCGGCCGCCGGCATCCCCACCTTCGTCCAGGCGGTGTCGGACCACCAGAGCCGGGGCGACTGGGACGAGGCGCTGACCAAGGAGGTTGCCGCGTACGCCCCGGACCTGGTGGTCAGTGCCGGCTTCCTCAAGCTCGTCGGGCCGGCCTTCTTGGCCGCGTTCGCCGGCCGGATGATCAACACCCACCCGGCCCTGCTGCCGTCGTTCCCCGGTCTGCACGGCCCTCGGGACGCTCTGGCGTACGGGGTCAAGGTCAGCGGGGCCACCGTGTTCCTGGTCGACGCCGGGGTGGACACCGGCGTCATCCTCGGCCAGACGGCGGTGCCGGTCGCCGAGGACGACACGGTGGCCTCGCTCCACGAGCGGATCAAGGTGGCGGAGCGCGACCTGCTGGTGGACCTCACCCACCGGCTGGCCACCCGGCCCTGGCGGGTCGACGACCGAAAGGTGACCTGGTCATGAGCGATGCGGGCCGGCGGCCGATCCGCCGCGTGCTGATGTCGGCGTACGACAAGACCGACCTGGTCCCCACGGCCTCGGCGCTGGTCGCGGCCGGCGCCGAGATCGTGTCCACCGGGTCCACCGCGCGGATCATCGCCGAAGCCGGCCTGCCGGTGACCCCGGTCGAGCAGGTCACCGGCTTCCCCGAGTGCCTGGATGGGCGGGTGAAGACGCTGCACCCGGCGGTTCACGCCGGACTGCTGGCCGACCTCCGGCTGGAGTCGCACCGCGACCAGCTCGCCGACCTGGGGATCGCACCGTTCGACCTCCTGGTCAGCAACCTGTACCCGTTCCGCGAGACCGTCGCGTCGGGCGCCACTCCCGAGGAGTGCATCGAGCAGATCGACATCGGCGGGCCGGCGATGGTGCGGAGCTCGGCCAAGAACCACGCCTCGGTGGCGGTGGTCACCTCGCCGGACCAGTACCCGGCGCTGCTCGCGGCGCTGGAGGCCGGCGGCTTCACCCTGGCCGAGCGACAGGCCCTCGCCGCGGAGGCGTTCGCGCACACCGCCGCCTACGACGTGGCCGTGGCCGGCTGGCTGCGGCAGGAGGTCACCGAGCCCGACCAGCCCTTCCCGACCTGGGCCGGGGCGACGTACCGGCGCACGGGCGTGCTGCGCTACGGCGAGAACCCCCATCAGCCGGCCGCCCTCTACCGCGAGGAGGGGGTGGTCCGCGGGCTCGCGGCCGCCGAGCAGCTGCACGGCAAGGAGATGTCGTACAACAACTACGTCGACGCCGACGCGGCCCGGCGGGCGGCGTATGACTTCGACGAGCCCGCCGTGGCGATCATCAAGCACGCCAACCCGTGCGGGATCGCGGTGGGCCAGGACGTCGCGGACGCGCACCGCAAGGCGCACGCCTGCGACCCGGTGTCCGCCTTCGGTGGGGTGATCGCGGCCAATGCCCCGGTCAGCGTGGAGATGGCGCGGCAGGTCGCCGAGGTTTTCACCGAGGTCATCCTCGCGCCGGCGTACGACGAGGGAGCAGTGGAGGTGCTGCAGGCCAAGAAGAACCTGCGGATCCTGGTCGCCGAGCCCTATCGGCGCGGCGGCCTGGCGACCCGGGAGATCGACGGCGGGCTGCTGGTCCAGGCGGCCGACACCGTCGACGCCGAGCACGACCGGGCCAAGAGCTGGCAGCTGGTGGCCGGTGACCCGGTGAGTGACGCCGTGCTGGCCGATCTCGAGTTCGCCTGGCGCGCCGTTCGCGGGGTGAAGTCCAACGCGATCCTGCTGGCCCGGGACGGCGCCTCGGTCGGGGTCGGCATGGGCCAGGTCAACCGGGTCGACTCGTGCCGGCTGGCCGTGCAGCGGGCCGGGGACCGGGCCGCCGGGTCGGTGGCCGCCTCCGACGCGTTCTTCCCGTTCGCCGACGGGCCGCAGATCCTGCT
>DASQVF010000365.1:0-10040 GCA_035640915.1 Propionibacteriaceae bacterium | reverse complement strand
GGATGCGGTTCGCCGAGCTCGAATGCCTGCGACAGCTCTACGAGTGGGGGTTGGAGCGGTTCGGTGACCTGCCCGAACGCGAACTTGTCGAGCGGACCCGCCTCTGGCGGTCCTCGGTCCGGGTGTTCGAGCACCTGGTCGACCGCAGCTTCACCGGACGGCAAGCGGAGCTGCAGATCGTGCGTGGGCATGTCGACCTCAGCCGGCCGCGGCCGGGCCCCCTGGTCATCACCGGCGCGGGCGGGGCCGGCAAGACGGCGCTGATCGGCCGGTTCCTGATCGAGGAGTTCGAAAGGGCACCGTCCGGGTCCCTCCCGTTCGCCTACCTGCCGTTCGACGCCGAGACCCTCGACGTCCGGGAGCCCTACACGGTGCTGTTGGCCGCCGCGCACCAGCTGGGCGCGGCCGGCGTCGCCGGCCCCGAGGCGAACAGTTCGGCCCTCACCCGCTTCCACGAGGTCGTCGCCTACTACCGCGACCATCGGGGGGCGCTCGTCCGCCGGGCGAGCCAGCACACCGGCCGCGACACCAAGATCGCCAACCTGGGCGAGGTGGAGTACGCGCTCTACCGCGGCTTCGCCGATCTGCTGCGCACGGTCCTGCACACGGCCGAAGCGGTCAGCCACTCCCGCCCGCCGGCGCTGCTGGTGTTCGACACCTTCGAGGAGGTCGCCTACCGCACCCGGGAGGACCTGATCGGGTTCTGGGGCATGCTCGACTACCTGCTGGACGTCGTGCCCGAGCTCCGGGTAATCATCGCGGGCCGGCCTCCGGCCGCGAAGCCGGAGGTGAGCCGGCCATCGGTCGCACTGCCCCTGGCCGAGCTGGGTAGGGAGGATGCCATCTCGCTGCTGGTCCGGCTGGGGGTCACCGATCCCCGCACGGCCCAGGCGATCGCGGTCCAGGTCGGGGGCAACCCGCTCTCCCTGCGGCTGGCGGCCGATGTGGCCAAGGCCGAGCGATCAGGGCACACCGGCCTGGCGTCCCGCGGCGAGACCCCGCTCTCGGTCTCGGCCATCGGTGCCGAGCTGGTCCGCGGCCGGCTCTACCGTCGGCTGTTGGACCACATCCACGACCCCGCGGTACGCACCCTGGCGCACCCCGGGATGGTCCTCCGTCGGGTCACCCCAGAGGTGATCGAGCAGGTGCTTCGCCCCGCCTGCGGTCTCGACGTCCCGAACTACGCCCGCGCCGTCGAGCTGTTCGACGCCCTGCGTGCCGAGCAGGCCCTGGTCAGCGTGGACGCCGACGGGTCGCTGCGTTACCGCGACGACGTACGCGGCCCGGTGCTGGAGCTGCTGGCCCGGGAGTCACCGGCTCAGGTTCGGCGGATCCACGAGCATGCGGTGGGCTACTACGCACGGCAGTCGGGTCCGGCCGAGCGGGCCGAGGAGCTGTACCACCGGTTGATGCTGCAGCAGCCGGACGAGGAGCTGGAGGACCGGTGGACACCGGAGGTCGAGCGCTTCATCGCCTCCGCCGTCGACGAGCTGCCCGTCGGACAGCGCCGCTGGCTGGCCGGCCGGATGAGTCTGGAGCTGGCGCCGGAGGTCTACGAGCAGGCCGAGCTGAGCGAGTGGGAGCGGCTGATCGGCCGCAAGGCGTTGGAGCTGGTCCGCTACGGCGACCCGCGTACGGTGCTCGGCCTCACCGGGGGGCGCAGCGAGCGCACTCCCGACAGCCCGCTGTACGCGATCGAGGCCCGGGCCTGGCTGGACCTCCGGGAGCCGGAACGGGCCGCCGAGGTGCTGGACCGGGCGCTGGCCGACTACCCGGTGCTGGGCAACCTGGGCCGGCTGGCCGAGCTGTTCTGGCTGCGGGCCCAGGCGGCCGGCGATGACCGGGCGGCACGGCTGGCGTTCCTCGAGCAGCTACGCCGGCTGGTCGCCGACTTCCGGTCCCAGGTCGCCTCCGTGCAGGTGCTGACCGAGCTGCTCGGCGTCCTCAACCCCGACGACCTGGCCGACCCGGCCGAACCGCAGGTCGGTCCGGTGCGCCGCGACCTGGCCGGTGCGCTGGAGGCGCTGACCGCCGACGAGATCGGCCAGGAGGGGTCGCTGATCCGGCTGGCCATGGTGCGGCTCGGCCCGCACTACCCCGCGCTGGTGCGCCGGCTGGCGCCGGCCGTGGTGGCCGACTTCGAGTACTTCGTCCGCCGCGGCGTCATCGCGGTGGATCCGCCGCTGGTCGGCGCCGCCGGTGGCGGGGTGGAGGAGCGGATCGAGACCACGGTGTACGAGCTCAAGACCCTGGACCCGGCGACGGTCGAGGACCGGGGCAAGGCGTACGGCCACGCCTCGGACCTGCTGGACCTGCTCAAGGCCGAGAAGGCCAGCCTGGCCGGCGCGACGCTGGCCGGCATCGACGACTACCGGGAAGCGTGGGAGCTGAGCACCATCCGGGAGGTACGGAGCTGATGTTCACCTCGTATCTGCCTCAACCCCAGATCAACACGCTGCGCCAGGTGATCCTGGCGATCACCGGTTACGACGCAAGCACCCGCAACGCCCTGCTGGCCGGGCTGCCGCCCACCTACCGCTCGCTGCTCCCCGGGTCGGGTGCCCTGCCGCCCATCGCCCTCCAGCTCGACCTGGACAAGCTGAACACGACCCGGCGGCTGGTGGGCGACGACCTCGAGCCGATCGTGCCGCTGCGGATGTTCCTGGACACCGCGCTCGGGTTCACCCAGGGCCAGGAGGAGGCCGCGGTGCTGCGCGAGGCGCTGGCCGACGTCGAGGCCGTCAGCACCGGTGCCCCGCCGGTAGATCTGGGCCCGGTGGACGTCACCGAGGCGATCGTCAGCCGCGACGACATGGTGCCGCTCGGCTTCCTGGCCGGCGGGGTGACCGCCGGCCGGGCCGTGGCCAAGCTGCTGGTGCCGCGGTTCGAGAACGCGGCGCCGCGACTGGTGAGCGGTCAGCCGATGACCTACCGCGGGACCGGCTGGCTGGTGGGGCCGAATCTGCTGATGACGAACCACCACGTGATCAACGCCCGCGAGCAGGGTGAGGACGCTGCCGCCGAGCCCGACCTGCGGCTGCAGACGGCGGGGATGAGCGTGCTGTTCGACTACGACAGCGAGAACGCGGCCGGCACATCGGTTCCGGTCGCCGAGCTGGTGGCCTGGGACACCGTCCTCGACTACGCCGTCGTGCGGCTCGCCGGCGATGGCCGGCCGGCGCTGCCGTTGTCGGCGGAGGTCGTCGCGAACATCACGCCGAACCGCGCGGTCGCGGTGAACGTCATCCAGCACCCCGACGGCAGTCCCAAGCGGTTCGGCATCCGGAACAACCTGGTGTCCGCGGCGACCGCGACGGAGCTGAGGTACTTCACCGACACGCTCGGCGGCTCCTCGGGCGCACCGGTGCTGGACGACCTGTGGCAGGTCGTCGGGCTGCACCGCGGCTCCAAGTTCGTCGCGGGCGTCAAGTTCCAGGGCCACGACGTCGCCTACGTCAATGTCGGAACCCAGATTTCGGCAATTCTGGACAACCTGAAATCTACGTCCGCGGGACTGTTACCGGAGCTGGATATCTGATCCCGGCCGAGCGTGCCGAATCGGCCACCCCTCATTCATTCGCCACGAACCAGCGCAGGAGGAATTACCAATGGAGAACAGGGGAGCGATCCTGATGGGTATCGCGTACTTGGCGTTGTTGGTCTTCATCATGGTGTTCTGCGCCTGGGTGACCACCACCTTCGACGACTTCGCGAAGTACTGGGCGCTGTTCGGCACCATCGTCGGCGTCGCCTCCGGGTCCATCCCGGCGTACTTCTTCAAGACCCAGGCCGACCGCAGCGAGAAGCGGGCCGAGGAGGAGGGCGAGCGGGCCGATCGGGAGGCCCAGAAGGCGCAGCTCTTCGCCGCGGCCGCGAACGTGCCCGAGGTGCGGGAGATCCAGCGCGAGCACGCCGAGCTCTTCCGGTCCTAGCTGCGCCCCGGGGCGTTCGCGTACGCCGGGTCGGGCTCAGTCCCAAGGGTTCTGCCGGGCCCGTTCCAGCCCGTCCAGCAGGTCCCAGACCGACTGCGGCGCGTCGTCGCCGGCGTTCAGCACGATCCGCTGGGAGGCATCGGGCAAGGTGATCTCGATGGTGGTGGTCCCGCCGTCGTCCACGTACGCCGCTTCCGCCCGCTCTGGCACGGTCAGCTCGGCCACCTTCCGGGCCAGCTTGCGCACCTCCGCGTGTGCGTCATCGGGAAGCTCCCGCTCGGCCTCCACGGCGCCGTTGGTGGTGACGGTGATCTTCTGCTGGGTGACCCGGGTGACCTTGTCGTCCCCGAAGACACCACCGACCTTGTGCACCGTCACCTCGAGGTCCGGTGCCGCCTTATTCCCCTTCTGCCGCCGCGGTGCCACTACTCCGCCTCCGGCTCCCGGGCGGCGAACGCGGCATCGATGTCGCGACGGTGCCGGCCCTTGCTGCGTTGCGGGAACAGCTCGGCGTCAGCCTGGTGCAGGGCCGCCCGGGCCGCGGGATAGTCGCAGGACGGGCTGAGGTACTGCAGCGAGTGGAAGGCGATGGCGTCGGCCACGCCGGGGCCCACCGCCGTCCGCAGGTCCCAGAGCAGACACGACCACGCCTCGCCCACCGCATAGCGGTCCCTCAGGCTGTCCGAAGGCGAGCGGGGTAACCGCATCCCCGCCCGGTCGCAGCGGCGGGCCCCTTGGGGATCCTGGCGGACCCAGTCCCCGAAGCGCGGATCGTCGTAGAGACTCGCCTGCGCGTAGTCAGCGAATCCCTCGTTCAGTCCGCGCCCGATCGCGGAGGTGAACGGCCCGAGGCGACTGATCCGGTGCGCCACCGCGTGGCTGAACTCGTGCACGCAGATGTCCCCCGACCGTGCCGCCGGAAAAGCCCCGTCGTCGAGCAGGATCAGGTCGTGGTCGGGTTTGAACAGACCGACGAAGTCGCGCGCCCGCTGGTCGCGGACGCGTACGGTGAGCGGGGTGAACGGCCGGTCGGTGAACAGGTCGGGCCCGATGATGTCGCCGAAGAACTCCGCCGCCATCTGCATGTGGTGGAAGGCGCAGACCTGGTCGAACGCCGCGTCCGCGGGATCCACCCGGAAGTCCCAGGTGGAGCGCGACAACGGGTTCCCGATCGACGGCTCGACCTTGAGCTGGCCGGTGCTGAGGGCGCCCCGCGGCGAGCTCAGTCCGTGCAGCCGCACACCCTGAGCCTGCGCACTGCGGCCCGGGTTGCCGTGGAACACCCGACCCTCCGCGAACACCGCCGCACACGCCACATCATGCGCGTAGAGCAGCGACAGGTCGCTCTCCCGAACGTAGGCCCGCACGTCAGCGGTCGACTGCGGTTCGGACAGCCGTACGTCGTACGCCCAGACCCCGATGCCCTCCAGGGGGAAGATGACCGGCTGTACCGAGACGGCGGCCACCTCCAGGCCCAGCTGTTCCCGGGTCGCCGCCACCACCGACTTCCGGGACCGGGGTCGCCGCGGCCCCGGGTCGCGCGCTGCCAGGTCGGCGGTCGGGGTCCCGACCAGTACGCTCGAGCGGTCCGACTGCACCGTCTTGTAGGTGGCGCCGACGACGGGCACCCCCTTGAGCAGCTGCTGATGGATCTCCTGGGTGCCCGTCCGGGAGGTCAGCCGCGATGACACTCGCTGCGACACCTCAGGCTCAGCGGATAGGGCCTCCTCCAACGGCGCGAAGGCCCCGGCGCCAGCCGCGCTGCTCTCCAGGAAGAGCGCCGACCCGCTCCGGGACCGCCAGCGCTGCGAGGGCCGGGACAGCTCTCGCGCCAGGACCTGCGGTCGGGGGAGTCCGGGCATCCCTTTTACGTCCGACAGATCACAGTTCACGACCGGGAAAGCGGGGCCCCCGGTTAGCGGATCCGGCATCGCACTCCCACCTCGGAATGTATTTCCGCTGACCACGGCGGCTCCTGCTACGGTAACCAGACCGCTGCCCTCGAGGCCAGAGGGAAAGAACACGACATGACCGTCGACCGGGCTCACGAAATTCGCCTCATCGCCTCGCCTCGATCGCCCAATACCTTGTCGGCCGTCCGCCCGGTGGTCACCGACACCCTCGGCGAGGGATGGTCGGTGCAACGGTTGGTCCCGCGCAGCCGCCTGGTCCTTGTCCGCGGTCCCAGCGAGTCCCCCGTCGGTACCGAGGCGTACGCCCGGGAGAGCCACGAGGCCGCGGTCGCGCTGTCACGGACCAACCGCTTCACCAAGGTCGAGGCCGACATCCCCATCCGCGGGTACGCCGAGGAGGAGAAGGCGATCGCCGAGGACGAGGTCGGCGCCTTCGCCCCGCCACTCCGCTGGGTGCACGACATCCTGCGGTGGGACGCCGCGCTGGCGGCCATGCCCGCCGGCGTTCGCGGTGGCCGGGGCATCCGGATCGGGCAGCCGGACACGGGCTACACCGACCACCCCAACCTCGGTCCGGACGGCCTTGACCTCAACGTCGACCGCGACGTCATCGAGGGGAGCAACGACGCCCGAGACGATCTGGAGCAGCACCCGCTGTGGCCACTGCCGTTCCCGGGCCACGGCACCGCGACCTCGAGCGTGGTCGTGGGTCACGGTCCGGCGGACCAGGGCATCGCCGGTCTGGTTCCGGAGGCCAAGCTGGTGCCGATCCGGGCCACGGAGAGCGTGGTGCAGGTGTTCGACTCCGACGTGGCCAAGGCGGTGGCGCACGCCCGGCTCGTCGACTGCCACGTCATCACGATGAGCCTGGGCGGCAAGGGGTTCTTCGGGCTGAAGGAGGAGATCCAGCGCGCCGTGGACGCCGGCATCATCGTGATGGCCGCCGCCGGCAACTACGTCCGGTTCGTCACTGCCCCGGCGAGCTACGCCAACTGCCTCGCCGTCGCCGCCACCGGTCCCGGCGACAGCCTGTGGGACGGCTCGTCCCGCGGCCGCGCCGTGGACGTCGCGATGCCCGGCACGCAGGTCTACAACGCCCGTTTCCGCGACGACAAGTCACCGTTCGTGGGGCCGGGCAACGGCACCTCCTTCGCCGTCGCCCACCTGGCGGCCGCCGCCGCGCTGTGGCTCGCCCACCACGGGCGCGACCAGCTGATCACCAGGTATGGGCCGAGGAACATCCAGGCCGCGTTCCTCGCCGTGCTCCGCTGGCCAGGGGTCTGCGTGGTGCCACCGCACTGGAACTTCGACTGGGGCATCGGACGGGTCGACCTGGTCAACCTGCTGACCGCGCCGCTGCCGAACCCGGCGGACCTGGACTCCACCGGCGCCTTCGGCGACGAGGTCAACGACGCCGCGAGCCGGATCGCGTACGCCATCAACGCCGATCCGGTCCTGGTCCGGACCCGGCTGGCGGCCCTGCTCAACGCCTCCGATCCGGAGCAGCTGGCCGACCTGCTGGAGCTGCACGAGGGCGAGCTGGTCTACCTCGCCTACACCGACCCCAGCTTCGCCACCGCCCTCTCCTCACCCGGCGACACCGGCGCCTTCGCGCCCGAGATCGACACCTCAGGCGTCAGCGCCACGCTGGGTTCCCGACTCAGCGCCTGACCCCGGCGGCCACGACCTCGGTGGCGGCGTCGTACCCGATCGACTCGCCGCCGTAGACCAGCAGGTCGGCGTGCTCCCACGGACGCTCCAGGGTGGTGTACGCGTTCTCCTCGGCCATCCAGTCGACGTAGCCCTGCGCGGAGATCTCACCCGCCGCCCGCCGGGGCAGGTCCCGAGCCAGCCGGGTCGGCTCCTCGGTCTCGACCCAGATCACCAGGTCGTAGCCGCCGCGGAGGGAGGGCTGGCTGGCGCCGACACCCTCCACCACCAGGTGCTCCAGCGGTCCGGGCAGACGGATCGACCCGATCCGGCCGTGGACCCGCCACTGGGGCGGTCGGTAGTCGACCTCCGCTCCGGCGCGGACGACCGGAAGCACGTCGTCGCGCAGGAGCCGGTCCCAGCTGAACACGCCCTGGTGCCAGGCCAGGTCGTCGGTGTGCAGCAGCCCGGACTCCGGGAGGGCGGCCGTCAGCCGCCGCCCCAACGTGCTCTTGCCACTGGAGCTGTGCCCGTCGACCGCGACCACCAGCGGCGGCGCCGAGCCCTTCCGGTCGGTGATCATGCCGACGAGCTCCCCGAATGGGGTGACTCGCCAGTCGAGCCTCACCAGATCTTGACCCGCTGGTCCTCGTCCAGCCACAGCGCGTCGGAGTCGGTCACTCCGAAGGCCGAGTAGAACTCCGGCAGGTTCCGCACGATCTGGTTGCAGCGGAACTCCGCCGGCGAGTGGGGGTCGGTGGCCAGCCGCTGCAGCAGCATCTCGGTGCGGATCTTGGCCTGCCAGATCGCGCCCCAGCTGAGGAACAGTCGCTGCTCCGGGGTGTAGCCGTCGATCGGGCCCGACCCCTGGCCGTCCTGCTCGGCCTGGGCGATCTGGAACGCCTGGTAGGCGATCGCCAGGCCACCGAGGTCACCGATGTTCTCCCCGACGGTGAGCGAGCCGTTGACACGGTGGCCGGGCGCTTGCTCGGGCTCCAGCACGTCGTACTGCCCGATCAGCGCCGCCGTCCGCTGCTCGAAGGCCGCGCGGTCCTCCGCGGTCCACCAGTCCCGCAGTGCGCCGTCACCATCGCAGGTCGAGCCCTGGTCGTCGAAGCCGTGCCCGATCTCGTGCCCGATCACCGCTCCGATGCCGCCGTAGTTCACCGCGTCGTCGGCGTCGGCGTTGAAGAACGGCGGCTGCAGGATCGCGGCCGGGAAGACGATCTCGTTCTTGAGCGGGTGGTAGTAGGCGTTGACCGTCTGCGGGGTCATCAGCCACTCCTCGCGGTCGATCGGCTGCCCGATCTTGGACAGCGACCGGTCGAGCTCGAAGCTGGCCACCCGCATCACGTTGCCGATCAGGTCGCCGCGGTCGATCGTCAGCTTGCCGTAGTCCCGCCACTTGGTCGGGAACCCGATGTGCGGCCGGAACTTGGAGAGCTTGTCCAGCGCCTGGGCCTTGGTCGGCTCGGTCATCCAGTCGAGACTGGAGATCGAGCGCCGGTACGCCTCGATCAGGTTGGCGACCAGGGCGTCCATCCGCTCCTTGGCATGAGGGGAGAAGTGCCGGTCGACGTAGACCCGTCCGACCGCCTCGCCCAGCGATCCCTCCACCAGGGCGACGCCGCGCTTCCACCGCTCGCGCAGCTCCGGCGTACCCGCGAGCACCGTGCCGTAGAACCGGAAGTTCTCGTTCACGAACTCAGCGGACAGGTACGGCGCCAGCGAGTTGATCACCCGCCACCGGGCCCAGGCCCGCCAGGCCGGCAGCCGCTCGGCGGTGAGCAGGCCCGATACCTGGCTGAAGAACGACGGCTGCATGGCCACCAGCTCGCTCATCGCCGACTCGTCGATGTCGGCGCCGGCCATGAAGGTCCGCCAGTGCAGGCCCGGAGCGGCCGCGGCGAAGTCGTCCAGGCCGGTCAGGTTGTACATCAGCCGCAGGTCGCGGACCTTGACCTTGTCCCAGTGCGCGGCGGCGATGTCGGTCTCCAGGGCGAAGGTCAGCTCCGCCTGCTCACCCGGCTCGCTCAGCCCGGCCAGCTCGAAGCAGCGGACCAGGTGGTCCCGGTACTGCGTCCGGATCTCGGCGTGCTCGTCCAACCGGTAGTAGGCCTCGTCCGGCAGGCCCAGGCCGCCCTGCCCGGCGAACATCACGTAGCGGTTCGGGTCACCCGGGTCGGACTCGGTGTCCACGCCGACCAGGCCGGCGATGGCCCGTCGGCTGAACCGGCCCAGCATGGCGGCCAGCTGCTCGGTGTCGCTGACCTCCTCGATCTCGCCGAACAGGGGCAGCAGCGGCGTGGCCCCGGCCGCCTCGACGGCGCCCTCGTCCATGAAGCTGGCGTACAGGTCGGCGATCTTGGCCTCGTCCGACCCCGGCTCGCCGCTCTCCAGGGTTGTGATGATGTCCCGGACCGCGATCTCGGCCTGGTCGCGCAGCTCGACGAACGCCCCGGCCAACGGCTTGTCGGCCGGGATCTCGGCCTCGGCGAGCCAGCGCCCGTTGACGTGCCGGTAGAGGTCGTCCTGGATCCGTACC
>DASQVF010000364.1:0-15782 GCA_035640915.1 Propionibacteriaceae bacterium | reverse complement strand
TCGTGCAGCGCCGAGAGCTCGTTGTCCAGATCGACGAACGGCAGCATGCCCTGCTCCGGGCCCGGTGTCTTGGGCACGCCTCTCATGATGTCGCGGAAACGACCACATGCGATCAGTGCACAACCGCCCGGGCCGTCCTTGAATCGCCCTTCCTGAGCCGGGGGGGTAACGGGGTGACTTGCAGCGAGAGTGTCACCCCTCCCGGGGAGTGCGGAGCCGTGTCGTCCCGGACGTCACCCCTGACCGGTGAGCGTCACTGTCCTCTTCACCAAGGACGTCACCTCGAGGCCTCCAGGCTGAAGCGATGTCACCCCCGGTCAAACGTCGCCCGACGCCTCGATTCCGGACATGGGGACGTCGGCTGTAGGCCTCAAGGACGGCGTTCAGCGCGGCGGCCAACTCGGGGAGGTGGCGGTCGTAGACCCGGCCGTCGTCGAGTTGGCGGCCGAGTTCCTGAAGCAGCACCGGCCAGCCTCCACGGGCCGGTGCGGCGGGGGAGGGGACCTCCACTCGGCGCTCGATGACCCGGATAGCTGACAGTCCGGAGGCCGCGGCTCGGGCCTGCTCCCACGCGCGTTGCCGACAGGATTGCGAGCACCACTTCGGGAGCCGCCCCGTGGCCTTGACCGCGATGGAGCCTCCACACCAGCCCCAGGTGTAGGCGGCCAACCGCCGCGGGTGCGCCGCCACCTCATCAGGTGGCATCAGGCTTGCGCCGGCATCAGCTGACGCGGCCGTTTTCGGCGGCGATGGCGGTTGGCGCCTCGGTCCGCGGACCCGCGGCTGGGTCCGGTGCATGCTGCCCCGTTGGCGTCTGCCCATGCCATCGAGCATCCGGGCGGTGATTCCGGGGTCTGTCACCCCGATGCGTCACGACGGATCGCTGGCCCTGGATGCACTAGGTGTGTCCTTCTTGATCTTGGCTGTCTCCAGTGCGGACTCGGATCAGCCGGAAGGGCCCGAGCCGAGCGCTCGGCGACCAGGTGATCGCGGTAGACAGCTCAGCTCGACCAGTGGGACGTTCGGAGGACGAGCGGCTGTGGTTGATGCCGGTCCGTGCAGGTGGCCGACCGCGAAGATGCCTGACGTCGGATGGAGCAGCCCCCACCTCGTCGAGCCCGACTACGCTCGACGGAGACCTCACGGTGAACGTGCACCGGATGGCATGAGGGACGACAGCATCTACACGAGACACCGGCCAGCCTCACGGCCACCATCGACAACCCGCTGCGCAGCATCGTCGACGAGTGCCTCTTCAAGGCGCCGCAGGCGCGGCCGACCCCCCAGCGGCTGCTGGCCAGGCTCCAGGCCCAGACGAACGCAGTCGCTCCCAGCGAGGGCGCCGCCGCTCTGATCGCCGGAACGCCCGGACTCGACTGGCTCGGATCTGACATCTCGTGATCGCGGTCGTGGTGACGCTGTCGCCCTCCGCACACCGCTCAAGCGCCACACGGCCCCGCCCCTGCCTGTTCCAGGGCAGAGGATTGTCGTCAGTTGCGGTACTCGTGATGCCCGGGGCCTGCCTGAATGCTGCTGGCTCCCCCCGGCAGCCGGATCTCGGCCCGGGTGCCCGGAGGGACCTCGACGACGAGCCTCACGCTGTCGCCGTGCTGCGTCCAGGACGACGTGATGCGTCCGTACGGGGAGTCGTGGGATCCGGCCGCGCTGGTGATGCCACCGCCCGGCACCGGCTCGATGCGGAACGTTCGGTAGGCGGGGTCGTCGCCGAGCCGGATACCTGCGGTGTAGCGATGCAGGAAACCGATGACCGCGCCCTTGGAGTAGTGGTTGAGCGACTCGTGCGGACAACCGTCGGCGTCGATTCCCTCCCAGCGTTCCCAGACGGTGGTGGCGCCGCGGTCGAGCATGGTCATCCAGGAGGGCGCCGTGTCCTGCAATAGCAGTTCGTATGCGACGTCCGCGTAGCCGTGGTCGGCGAGCACCGGGAGGAGGTCGGGAGTGGCGAGGAACCCGGTGGCGAGGTGGGTGTCCGCGGCCCGAATCAGCTCGACGAGCCGGGCCGCTGTCCGCTCACGGAGGTGGTCGGGCACGAGCTCGAACGTCAGGGCGCGCACGAGGTTGGCCTGGGTGTCGGGTTGTACGCGTCCGTCGTCGACGAACTCGGTTCGCCACGCCGCGCGCACGTTGTCGGCGAGCTCCGCATAGCGCGCGGCCTCGGCCGGCCGCTCCAGCAGGCGCGCGATGCGGGCCATCAGGGAGGCGGACCGGAAGAAGTACGCGGTCGCCACGTCGGCCTTGTCGCGGGCCTGGTACTCCGTCATGTCGGCAGGGTCCTCGCCGGGGACGAGCCACTCGCCCCAGTGGAACCCGGTGTCCCACAGGTACCGCTCGTGCGGCGCCGCCACCGCGGACCGGGCGATCCGGTCGGGGTGGCGCCCGGTCGTGGCCGACTGCTCCACGAAGTCCAGCCACGCCACCATCGAGGGCCACTGCTCCGCGAGCAGTCGGACGTCGCCGTAGGCGCGGTAGATCTCCCACGGGACGATCACCGCGGCGTCACCCCACCCTGCCGAGCCGTTCCAGCCACCGAGAGGGCTGTCGCGGCCTTCTGCGCGGGGGCAGGGCGACATGTTGGCGACGATCCCGTTGTCCCACTGGTCGGCCGTCAGGTCGCGCAGCCACTTGGTGGAGAAGCCGGCGACGTCGTAGCAGAACGCCGCGGTCGGCACGTACAGCTGCCAGTCGCCCGTCCAGCCTGCGCGTTCCCGGGTCGGGCAGTCGGTGGGGACGTCGCAGGCGTTGTCGCGGAAGCTCCAGACCGCCGCCTCATGGAGCCGGTTGACCTTCTCGTTGCTGCAGCTGAACCAGCCGGTGCGGCGCATGTCGGTGTGCACGACGACGCCGGTAACGTCGTCCGAGGTCAGCTCCTGCGGGTGGCCCTCGACCCTGACGTATTGGAAGCCGTGGGTCGTATGCCGCGGCTCGAACACCTCGTCGTCGCGGCCCGCCGAGACGACCCGGTCGACCTGCCCGGCGGACAGCGGGTGGGGCAGGAACGGGAAGTCCGGGGCGAGATGCGTCATGGTGACGTCACCGTCCGGCCCGAGCGCCTCTCCGTGGGTCAGGGTCAACGTGGTTTCGGCGGGGCCAAGACGGGTGAGTCGCACCCAGCCGTTGATGTTCCGTCCGAGGTCGACGACCTGCCGGTCCGGGGCCGGCCGGGTGACCGTGACAGCGGGCAGTTCCTGCACTCGGCGTACCGGGGGAGCTGGCGACCACACCAGCCGGTCGACGCCGGTCCCGGCCGGCACCACCGGCGTCCAACCATCGTCACTGCCGAGGAGTCGACGGTCCTCGGACTGGCCTTCGATCAGGTCGGCCGCGACGAGATGGGACGGACGACCCGACCAGCTCGCATCGGTGCCGGCGACGGTGGTCCCCCCGTCCGGATGGTCGACGTGCAGCTGGGCGAGGAACGCGGTGCGGTCGCCCCACTGGTCGGCGGCGCGCATCATGCCGACCTGGCCGCGGAACCAGCCGTCGCTGAGCAGCACGGTGAACTCGTTCGAACCCGGCACGACCAGGTCGGTCACGTCGAAGGCCTGCGCCTGGAGCCGCGCGTCGTACTGGGTGTAGCCGGGAGTCAACTCGTGGTCGCCCACCCGTCGTCCGTTGACGAACACCTCGTACAGGCCGTAGGCGGTGGCGTAGAGCCGCGCTCGGGCAACCTGCCCGCCGACAGCCACAGCGCCCCGCAGCTCGTACGCGGGACGACACCCGGGCGCTGTCGGCTCGTCCTCCGGCGGCCGAACCCAGATCGCGGTCCAGTCCTCGGGGTCGAGCAGACCGGTCTCCAGGGCGACCGCCTCCGACCAGTTGCTGTCGCCGCGGTCGGTGCGCACCTGCACCTGCACGCCGACGCGGTGCCTCGAGCCGAGCGGCGCGAACGGCCACGGCACGAGCACGCTCTGCTCGCCGTCGAGCCAGCCGCTGTCGGCGTCGGTGTCGGTCCGGATCCGGTAGGCCAGTTGTCGGGCTGCGTCGGCGGGCAGCTTCCACGACAGTCGCGGTTCCCGGTCCCCGATGCCCAGCGGCTGGTCCAGATGCTCCACACGCAGGCCGGTGGGGGCGGTCATGGAGCTGTGACCGGGCGCTCGTTGCCAACCACAGCCGCCGGTGTCAGCTCCGACATCGGTCCTCCTCATCGTGGCTCGTACAGGTCGGACTGATCAGGGGCGTGCAGGATCGGCGGCGACGACCGTCGGCTGGACCGGCACCGACTCCAGCTCGAGCGGAGGTGTCCGCGGCACCAGCAAGGTCAAGATCATTGCGATCAGGGCGATGGCGGCCAGCGTGTAGAAGATCGCGTTGAGCGCCAGGACGGTCCCGACCAGCACGCCGAGGGCCAGCGGGCCGACGATGTTGCCGAGACGTCCCCAGCTCGTCCCCCACGCCAGGCCGGCGCCCCGCACATGGGTGTGGAAGTAGTTCGCCATGAAGCCGTAGAGCAGGTTGACCACACCGCCCGCGCCCAGACCGACGAAGGCCACAAGCACCAGCAGCACAGCGATCGGGAACGGGAAGGTGACGAGCCAGAGTGCACCTGCGCCGAGCAGCAGCTGCCCGGCCACGACGAGCTTGGCCCCGATCCGGTCGGCGATCCGCGAGACGAGGAGAGCCCCGACCACCGCACCACCGTTGAGCGCGATGAGGAAGGACAACGACCCCTGCGTCGAGAAGCCTGCGCGGGTCATCAGCTCGGGCAGCCAGACCTGCAGGACAGCCACGTTCACCTGCACGAGCAGGCAGACCGCGGCGAACAGAACCACTGCCCACAGGTGCTCCCGCCGGAAGAGCGAGGCGAAGCCCGCCTGCTGCCGGGACGAAGCGGGCGACCGTGGTGCGCCCTCCGCGAGCGGACTTCCGGTGCGTTCTGCCATCGCGCGGGCATCGTCCACGCGCCCGCGGCTGAGCAGCCATACCGGTGACTCGGGCAGCTTGGCCCAGGCCAGCGGCAGGAGCACGACCAACGGTACGGCCCCGATAAGCAGCATGCCCTGCCATCCGATCTGCCGAAGAAGGAGGATGGCGAGGACCGCGGCCAGGACGCCGCCGGTACCGACGCCGGCGTAGGCGATCGCGCTGTAGGTGTTCTTCTTCCCGGGTGGCGCGAACTCGGCGATCACGGCGCCGGTGACGGCGATGACCACTCCTATGCCGATACCAGCGACGAAACGCATCAGCCCGAAGGTGCCCGTGCTGGACGTGAAGGCGGTGATGCCCATCGTCACGGGACACCAGAGATAGCCTGCCAGCAGCATCCGGCGGCGGCCGACGATGTCGACGAGGAGCCCGGCGAGGATGGCACCCACCAGCGTGCCGGCAAGCGCATAGCTGCCGATCGCTCCCGCGAGCGCCGGCGTGACCGGGCCGAGCTGGGACGGGTCGCGCAGGAACCCCGGAACCAGGGTGCCGTAGACGACCAGGTCGTAACCGTCGAAGAGCAGGCCGGCGAAGCCGAGCAGGACGACCCAGGTGATGGTCCTACGGCGGCGCAACTCGGGTTCGGGCACTGCGGCAGCGGTCGCGGCGGTGATGGACATCGTCATCATCTCCTGCGACAACAGGTGAGTGGGTTGAGGGAAAACTGTCGGATCAGGCCGACGAGACCCGATTAACGGGCGCTGCGGACCGGTCTGATCGCCAGCGCGCCGAGGAAGGCGAAGAGCGCCGAGGCCACGAACAGGGCCACGAAGTTCCCGCCCTCACCGCGAGCGGCGAAGGGGATCGCCAGGAACAGCGGGGCGATGGCCGGTGCCAATGCCGGCGGCAGCGCGTTGGCCACGGTGAAGACGCCCATCTCCTTGGCAGCCTCGTCCGGGTTCGGCAGCACATCGGTCACGAGCGCGAGGTCGACGGCGAGGTAGACACCCTCACCGATCCCCGTGATGGCCATGCCGACCAGGAACATCGGCAGCGAACCGGCGAACGCGATGAAGCCGAGGCCGACCGCGTAGAGCAGCGCGGCGACCGTGATGAAGACCTTCCGACGGTCGATCCTGTCCGACAGCCACCCGCCAAGAGGGCTGGCCACGAACACGAACACGTAGTGGACGAGCGTCGACAGTGCGACGAGCTGCGGCACCTGCTCCAGAGGCACTTTGAGTTGATTGAGCAAATAGAAGGCCTGGAAGGTCACGAGCGTGGCGACACCCATGAACACGAGGAAGCGGCTCAGCCAGGTCCACGCGAAGTCGGGGTACTTGCGCGGGCTCACCCAGTAGCTGTCCGCGAACTCGCGCGCCGTGAACCGGGGCAACCTGCGTGCGTCGGCCGGGTCGAGCCGGCGGTCCGTGTAAGACATGGCGAGCAGCCCGACACCGATGACGAGCACAACCGCCGGTGCGAGGAACATCAGGAGAGGAGTCGCCGCGAACGCCTGTGCGAGGAACGCACCACCGACAGCGCCCACCGGAAGGCCCATCCCGAGGATTCCCGAGACCTTGCCTCGTTGCTTGTGCGGCACGTGGTCCGGGAGCAGCGAGACGATGACGGCGATCGTTGCGTTGAGACCGACGGTCGCGACACACCAGCCGAGCAGGATCAGGGGGACGGTCGTGGAGGTGCCGGTGACCAGGAGGCCGACGACCGCGACGGCGACGCCCGCGATCATCCAGGGCTTGCGCATGCCAATCCTTGACGTGGTGCGGTCGCTCAGCTTCCCCACCAGGGGATTGACGACCACGCCGAGAACTCCGGCGACGCCCAGGATGAGGGACAACGCCGCGTTACGCTGGTCCGCGGGCAACACGGTGCTGAGGTAGACCGACAGTGCGATCACGGGAGGCGTGAGGAGCGTGATCCAGAAGCCGAAGTAGGCAATCGCGAATGCGATGATGAAGCGCGGTCCCACCGGTTCGGTCGGTGTGTGGAAGCCCGTCCGGGAGATGATCGTCTCGCCATCACGCGGGACGTCACGACGCTGGTCGTCCATGCGGTTGTTCTCCTTATCTTCGCGCAATCCGGCTTCACCGGATCGATGCGCGCACGCCGACCCTCTTGATCGACTGTGTTCTGGCCGGCGATGGGCTGCCACTGCCGATTGCGCCAGGTTCGTCCGCTCGGGAACGAGACGGCGCGATTTTTCGGCCGCCCTCGCGGTCGGCCCGAACTCCGCAGGTCGGTGAACTGCGTGATGAGATGGTGCACTCTCAGTGCGAGCCGGGCCAAGCCACGAATCCGTATCTCAGGCATGGGCCCGGTGAATGTCGGCGCGGAGCGGTCGCGCGGCGCGGGTCGGCTCTGCCACCATCACGGGGTCGGCCCTGAGCCGACGCGCGCGGCGATGCTGCGTGCACCTGGCCCGAAGGAGTGCGCCGAGGTGGACCGACCGTCGCAGTCAGCCGCCCGTCGTCCGGACGAGTCGTCCGGGCGACAGTCCCGCACGCGCAGCAACATCCGCAGCCAGGACCTGGTGTCCGTGCCGGTGTTGAGGGCGTTGCTCCAGGAGCGCAGCGTCACCCGGGCCGCCGACATCGTCGGGCTCAGCCAGCCCGCGGTGAGCAACGCGCTCGCCCGTCTGCGTCGTCGGTTCGGCGACGACCTGCTCGAGCGGGTGGGCCGCGAGTACCGGCTCACGCCGCTCGGGGAGAGCCTGCTCCAGCGGGCAGACGTGGTGTTCGACGCGTTGGAGCGGATGTTCGAGCAGGACTTCGATCCCTCGACGAGCACACGCCGATTCAGCCTTGTGCTGTCCGACTACGCGATGGTGCTCCTCGCCGAACCCCTCGCCCGACTCCTGCGGGCCGAGGCACCGGGTGTCCGGCTGAGCTTTCACCAGGTGACGGCGGCGGTCGCAGACTTCCAGGAGGCTCTGCGCCAGTTCGACGGGGTCGTCGTCCCACCCGAGTACATCCGGGGGCATCCCAGTGCGCCACTGATCACGGACCAGTGGGTGTGTGTCGTCGCGGCGGACAACGCCCTCGTCGGGGACAAGCTGACCGAGACCGACCTGGCCCGGCTGCCGTGGGTGGCGCCCTATGACCAGACGCTGGTGTCCAGCTCACCCCCCGTGCGGCAGGCACGAGCGCTGGGTATCGAGCCCTACGTCGAGGTGTCGGCTGACGGCTTCCTGGCCGTGCCGTTCCTCGTTGCGGGCACCGACCGCATCGCCTTCATTCAGCAGCGGCTCGCCCAGCGGTTCGCGGGCTTGACCGATATCCGGCTCCTGCCCAGCCCCCTGCCGAACATCGAGCACCTCGTTGCCCTGCACTGGGACGCGGGCGAGACGAACGATCCCGGGCACCGCTGGTTCCGGCAGGTGCTGTGCAGGGCTGCCGCATCCTTCGACCTCCTGCAGCGATGACGACGCTGCCGGCCCGCTCCCGCATCGACCATGTCGGGCTCAACGTCCGGGACCTCGACGCGATGTCGGACTGGTACATGGCCGCCTTCGGGTACGAGGTCCAGCTGCGCTTCGCCCTCGATCCGATCGGGCTGCGGATCGTGATGCTCGCCGACGACGACGGTCGGCGGTTCGAACTGCTGGCCCGGTCTGCGGGGAGGGCCGGACTGCGGGCACGGACCCCGGTCGAGGCAGCTGGTGTATGGGGGTACGGGCACGTGGCCTTCCAGGTCGACGGCCTGACCGCGACGTTCCAGCGGCTCGTGGCGTCCGGCGCGTCCCCGGTCGCGGAACCCCAGCCCTCCCCGGAGGAAGGGCGCTGGTTCGCCTGGGTGCACGACCCGGAGGGGAACCTGATCGAATTGATCGGTCCCGCCCCGAGTTGATCGGCTCCGCCTCCCCGTCGCAGGTGCCGCCTCAGGGGTGGCGTCCCGGATGCCGGAGGCGGCATTCACCGAACCCATGTCTGGGATACGCCTTCGTGGCTTGGTCCGACCGGTGCAGCAGTGCACCATTGCATCAACGGACCGCTGAACGGCGAGACACCTTGCCCTTCGGGAAGCCGACGGTCTTCACGCGAACGTCGTCCCGGCTGCCGGAGCTCTGTTGCGCATTCCGGCGAGTTCCAAGAACGACGCCCACGCCTCGTCCTGTTGAGGCAACCGAGGCGAGAGACGAGGATGTCGATGTCCACGGTCGTCCAAGTGTTGTGCGTCCCGCACGATCCGACACTGCCCGGCGCGGTGCTGCGTGGAAACGGTGCGCCGGAGCCGCTGCAGCGCGCCATCGGACATTTTGCCACACTGCGCGCCCGTCTCGCCGAGGCGCAGCCCGACGTGCTCGTCGTGGTGTCCGGCGATCATTTGAACCAATGGTTCTACGACAACATGCCGACGTTCTCCATCGGTAAGGCCGTGCGCGCCGCCGGCCCGTTCCCGCACGAGCAGGAGTTGTTCGGCGTCGCCCCGTACGACGCGGCACTGGAGCGGGACGTCGCTCGCCACCTGCTGCGTACCGGGGTGAAGCGGGGTATCGACTTCTCCTACAGCGACGACTTCGTCCTCGACCACGGGTTCACGGTTCCGCTGAACTTTCTGCGCCCCGAGCAGGACCTGCCGGTCGTCCCGATCTTCACGAACGTGCTCGCACCGCCGGTGCCGCCCGGACGCCGCTTCTACCAACTAGGTGCCGCGGTCGTCGAGATGATCGAGGCGCATCCGGCGGACCTGCGCGTGGCGATCATTGCCAGCGGGCACCTGTCCAACGCGATCGGCGGCCCGAACATGGCCGAGCTGGTACGGCCGGACAACCCCTGGGACCTTCGGACGTGGGACCAGATCACCGGCGGCGACATTCCGACGCTGGTCGAGGAGAGCACGTACGAGGCGCTGTCGGCCGTGGGCCACGGCACGCTGGGCTTCCTGGACTACGTGTTCGCTTTTGGCGCGGTCGGCGGGCAGAGCCCCGACTTCGCCGAGAAGGTGGCCAGCTTCGACGCGCCTCCCACCGGGTTCCTGGCCTGGGACACGGCGTCGATGCCGACGGCGGTGGCGCGGTGAGTCACCACGCCATGAGCCGGGTCATGTGGGAGATCACCCGCGACCGCGACCTCGCGGACCGGTTCAAGGCCGATTCGGCGACCGTCCTCGACGGGCGCGACCTCGACGACGACGAGCGCAAGGCCCTCGCGGCCGCCGACCTGCGGGCGCTGTTCGAGCTCGGTGCGCACCCGTTCGTGCTCTACCACTTCGCTCTCCGCCTCGCCGGCGGCTGGAGCGTGCCCTTCATGCAGGACTACCTGGCCCGCCTCAAGGGCCTGACCGTCGGAAACCTCGAGACCTGAGCGCCGGCCGCGCGTCAAGGAGTAGCAGTGATGAACCACCCCTTTACCTCCGCCGCTTCCGCGGTCGACCCCGCCACCGGTCTTCGCGTCGGCACCTTCGCCGTGGGCACGTTCGCGTCCGGCGGGCGTGAATTCGCCGCGCTCGTCCATCCCGACGGCGCGGTGGCCGACCTGTCCGACCGGTTCCGCGACACCCACGAGATCTTCGACGACTGGGATCGGAACTTCACCGTCCTCGGTGACCTGTCCGCGGAGTCGGGCCGGGCCACGTTGCGGCTGGAGGACCTGCACGCCCGGCCCCCGCTGGCCCACCCGAACATGCTGATGACCGGCGCGAACTACAAGACCCACGTCGCGCAGATGATGACCAAGAACAAGTTCAACCAGCACAACCGGCTCCCGGGGGAGAGCGACGAGGCGTTCTTCCAGCGCAACTACGAGGCGATGGAGGTGCGCGGCCGGGAGGGCATGCCGTTCTTCTGGACCGGCCTGCACTCCTCACTGGTCGGCGCGAACGACGACATCGTCCTCCCGGTTCTCGGCGACCAGCCGGACTGGGAGCTGGAGCTCGGTGTCGTGATCGGCGGCACCGGTCGCTACCTGACCCCGGACGAGGCTCCGCGCCTGATCGCGGGCTACACGGTCGTCAACGACCTGGGCACCGTCGACATCTTCAAGCGGCCCGACGTCAACTGGCAGTACGACTGGATCAGCAAGCACCAGCCGACGTTCAAGCCCGCAGGCCCGTTCGTCGTCCCGGCGCAGTTCGTCACGATCGACGACAGCATCCGCATCACGCTGTCGGTCAACGGCCAGGTGATGCAGGACTGGCCCGTCGACGACTTCGTCTTCACCCCCGCCCAGCTGATCACCTACGCGTCGGAGCGCATCCGGCTGCAGCCGGGCGACCTGCTCTGCATGGGCTCGCCGCCCGGCAACGGCGCCCACCACGGGCGCTTCCTGCAGGACGGCGACGTCATCGACGCCGAGATCACCTTCCTCGGGCGCCAGCACAACCGGTGCGTCGCGGAGGACCCGAAGGGTCGCAAGCCCCACTTCGGCCTGTGGAAGACGACATGACGGGCAGTGTCTATGGGGGCAGCTTCGCCGCGGGCCGAACGGTCGACGTGCACGCGCACGCCGTCGTGCCCGGAGTCGATGCCCTCCTGGCCGGCCAGGCGGGGCATGCGGCCCAGCAGCAGCGGGACGCGCGCTGGTTCGGGGAGGCGGCGGGAGCCGTGAATCGAACCCAGCTGTCGCGGCTCGGACCGCTGCTCACCGACGTGCAACGCCGCCTCGAGGCGATGGATGCCGCGCGCGTCGAGGTCCAGGTCGTCGCACCGATGCCCTTCTACCACCCCTGGGCCGACGCGAACCTGGCCGAGAAGGTCTTCGCCGTCACCAACGAGGGGATCGCTGGCCTCACGACCGCGGACCCCGACCGGCTGATCGGTCTCGGCACGGTCGCCCTGCACCACCCGGAGCTCGCCGTCCGCCAGCTCGACGCCTGCGTCGGAAAGCTGGGGCTGCGCGGCGTGCAGATCGGCACCGTGGCAGGGGAGTGGGAGCTCGACCACCCGTCGCTCGCCGACTTCTGGGCCCGGGCCGAGGAGCTGGGCGCGCTGGTGCTCGTCCACCCGTGGGGCTGCACGCTGGGGGAGCGTCTTGCCGACTACTACCTGGCCAACACGGTCGGCAACCCGGTGGAGACGACCGTCGCGCTGTCCCGGTTGATCTTCTCGGGCCTGCTCGACCGCCACCCTTCGCTGGACATCTGCTCGGTGCACGGCGGCGGCTACCTGCCCTACTACCTCGGCCGCTCGGACCACGCCTGGCACGAGCGGCCGGACGCGCACACGTGCGCGCAGCCGCCGAGCAGCTACCCGCGGCGGATCTGGTTCGACTCGCTCGTCTACACGCCGGCCGCGCTGCGCGCCCTGGTCGACGCCGTCGGTGCCGACCGGGTCCTGCTCGGCAGTGACTACCCCTTCGACATGGGGGTCACCGACCCCGTCGACCGCCTGGAGGCCGCCGGCCTCGACGCCGCCACCGTCGCCGGGATCGCCGGCGGCAACGCGGCGCGGCTCGGCCTCACCGTGACCAACCACGCCAGCCCCACGCCCGCCCACGACGGCCGGACGACAGGAGCCCTCTCATGACCAGCATCCGCACCGTGCTCATCGTCGGCGGCGGCATCGCCGGCCTGACGGCCGCGACCCACCTCGCCCGCCAAGGCGTCGCCGTCGAAGTGCTCGAGCTGCACGACCGTCCGGCCGGTGCCGCGATCACCATCCAGAACCGGGCGGTCGACGGGCTCCAGGAGATCGGCGTGCTCGACAGGTTCCTCGAGGAAGGGGTGCCACGGACCTCGCACGACTTCTTCGCCTACGTCGACGCCGCCGGAGACCCGGTGCCGACGCCGCCACTCCCGCCCCGCCCGGAGACCGATCTTCCCCAGGCCATCGTCATCCACCGCGTGCCGCTGGCGAAGATTCTCCGGCAGGCCGCGGAGGACGCCGGGGTGACCGTGCGCGTCGGACTCACCGTCGACGCGCTGGAGCAGAACCACGACTCCGTCACCGCCACCCTGACCGACGGGTCGACACGGACCTACGACCTCGTCGTCGGGGCCGACGGTGTCCGGTCGAAGACCCGCGGCCTGGTGTTCGGCGACGAGGTGGTCCCGCGCTACTCCGGCACCACCATGTTCCGCTGGATCGTCCCCGGCGTGACCGACGTCGGGCCGGTCGGCTTCTACCAGTCGAAGTTCGCATTGATCGTCATCGCTCGGCTGCGTGACGGCAGCGTCTACCTCGCCACCGGCCGCCACTACCCGGAGAAGCCCGGCTTACTCCAGCCCGACCAGGCCCGCGCGATCGTGCGGGAGAACCTCGAGTCGTTCACGGCCCCGCTGATGGTGGAGCTGCGCAAGCACCTGACCGACGAGGCGTTCGTCGTGGTGAACGACTACGACTGGCTGCTGGCGCCGAACCCGTGGCACCGCGGCCGGGTGCTGCTGATCGGCGACGCGGCCCACGCGACCACGGCGACGCTGGCGTCCGGCGGCGGCATGGCCATCGAGGACGCCGTCGTGCTCGGCCAGGAGGTCGCCGCCGGCGGCCCGGTCGACGAGGTCCTCGGACGGTTCATGAAGCGCCGCTTCGAGCGCGCGCGCCTCGTCGTCGAGACCAGCGTCGAGCTCGACCGCATGCTCCAGCGCAACGACCCGATCCCCCCGCAGAACGAGCTGCGGGCCCACGCCATGGGCGTGCTCGCCAGCCCCTACTGATCCCCACGAGAAACAGGAGAGAGAAATGGCATTCGTCTGTTCGGCAACCTGGACGACCCAGCCCGGCAAGGAGGACGTCGTCCGCGAGGCGCTCACCTCCCTCGCGCCGGCGTCGCGCAAAGAGCCCGGCTGCCAGACCTACATCGTCCACCAGGACCCCGACCAGCCGTCGGTCTTCAAAATCTTCGAGGTCTACGACGACGAGGACGCCTTCAAGAAGCACGGCACCTACCCGCACTTCGAGGAGCACGCGCTCGGCAAGGCGATCCCGGTGCTGGACAAGCGCGAGCGGGCCTTCACGACCGTCGTCGACGTCTGACCGGTCCGGTGGCAGGAGACGCACCGTGAGGTACGCACGAGTCGAGGTCGACGGCCAGGAGCGGGTCGGCGTCGTCAGAGCCGAGGACATCTTGGTCGCGACGGTGCGGCTGTTCCCGGTCGGGACGGACCTGCTCACCGCCGCGACGGCGCGGACGGCGCCGTCCGACGACGACGTGATCGAGATCGTGTCGTCCGACCGGGTGCGGCTCCTGTCGCCGGTCCGTCCGGCGTCGTTCCGGGACTTCGTCGCCTTCGAGGAGCACGTCCAGGGTGCCGCGACGATGACCGGGAACGCCGAGCAGGCGATCGCCGCCTGGTACGAGCAACCGACGTACCTGTACGGCAGCCCGCACGCTGCGGTCGGGTCCGGTGACCCGGTCGCGGCGCCCCCCGGCTCGCAGGCGCTCGACTTCGAGCTGGAGGTGGGGGTGGTGATCGGCCGCGACGGCCGGGACCTGACCCCGGACGAGGCCCGCGAGCACATCGCCGGCTACGTGATCGTCAACGACTGGTCGGCCCGCGACATCCAGCGGCACGAGATGAAGGGCGGCCTCGGCCCGGCAAAGGCCAAGGACTTCGCCACCACGATCGGCCCATGGCTGGTCACCCCGGACGAGCTGGACTCCGCCCGGGTCGGGGACCGGCTGGACCTGCGCATGGCGGTGTCGATCAACGGGGTCGAGTTCGGCTCCGACTCGCTGGCGCATATGGGCTGGTCCTTCGAGGAACTGGTCGCCTACGCCTCCCGTGGCGCCTGGGTGCGGGCGGGCGACCTGCTCGCCTCGGGCACCTGTGCGGGCGGCTCGTTGGCGGAGCGCTGGGGCCGCACCGGCCGCCAGGAACCGCCGCCGCTGCAGCCCGGCGACGTCGTGACGATGACCGTCGACCGGCTCGGCACGATCTCGAACCCGGTGATCGCCGCGGCGCCCGAGCGTTGCCCCGTGCCGCGGGCGACGCCACTGACAGAGCTGAGAGGGGTGGCGCAATGAGCGGCCGGGCCGCGGGAAAGGTCGTCGTCGTCACCGGGGCGGCTCGCGGCCAGGGGGCCGCCGAGGCGCGGGCGCTGGCCGGAGAAGGTGCCGTGGTCGTCGCCACGGACGTCGTCGACCCGGCGCAGCTCGCTGCGGGCGAGCTCGACGGGCACGGCGAGTCCATCGTGTACCGGAAGCTGGATGTGTCCGACCGGGACGGGTGGGTGACGCTCGCCGGTGAACTGGGCGACCGGTACGGGCAGGTGCACGGCCTGGTCAACAATGCCGGGCTCACCCATCGGGCGCGCCTGCTCGACGTCGAGCCGGCCGACTGGGAGCGGATGTTCCGGGTCAACACGACCGGCCCGCTGTTCGGGATCCAGGCGCTCGTGCCGCTGATGCCGCCCGGCTCGTCGATCGTCACGATCGGCAGCGCGGCGGCGGTCACGCCGCACTACACCGTGGCGTACACCGCCTCCAAGTGGGCGGTCCGGGGGCTGGCGAAGGTCGCCAGCCTGGAGCTGGGCCCGCTGGGCATCCGGTCCAATCTGGTGCACCCCGGCTACATCGAGACCCCCATGGTGGCCAACGCGCCCGAGACCTTCCGCCGGGCCCAGCTCGAGGCGAACCCGCTCGGCATCGTCGGTGCCCCGGAGGACGTCGCGAACCTGATCGTGTTCCTGATCAGTGACGAGTCGCGCTACATCTCCGGGGCCGAGATCGTCGTCGACGGCGGCTTCACCAGCCAGGCCGGGGTCAAGTTCTTGTCCGACGCCGTGCGCGGAGCCGCGCCGGCCGACACCGCGAGGAGTTGACGGTGGGCACTCTCGACAGCATTTCCCCCACGACCGGTGAGCGGGTCGGCAGCTGGCCGACGCACACGGCGGCCCAGATCGACGAGGCGATCGCCGCGGCGCACGACGCCTTCTCCACGTGGCGGACGGCCGACTGGTCGCGCCGGACCGCGCTGCTGGAGGCGGTCGCCGACGAGCT
>DASQVF010000363.1:0-2537 GCA_035640915.1 Propionibacteriaceae bacterium | reverse complement strand
GCTGCCCGGCTACGACCTGATCGTGCAGGCCATCTCCGGGTTGATGAGCCTGACCGGGGACCCGGACGGTCCGGGATACCGGGCGGGGATCTCGGTGTTCGACGTGATGGCCGGGCTGCACGCCACGATCGGTGTGCTGTCGGCGCTGCACAAACGGCACGAGACCGGCCGCGGCCAGCACGTCGAGGTCAACCTGCTCTCCTCCGCCCTATCCGGGCTGGTGAACCACTCCAGCGCCTACGTCGCCGGTGGCACGGTGCCGTTCCGGATGGGGAACAGCCATCCCAGCCTGTTCCCCTACGAGCCGCTGCCCTGCGCCGACGGCGACCTGATCATCACCGCCGGAAACGACGGCCAGTTCGTCAAGCTCTGCGCGGTGCTGGGCCTGCCCGAGCTGGTCGACGATCCGCGGTTCGCCCACAACCAGGACCGGACGGCGAACCGCGAGGCGCTCCGGCCGCTGCTGGTGGAGCGACTGCGGACCCGGACCAAGCAGGAGTGGTTCCGCGACATCATCGCCGCCGGCGTGCCGTGCGGACCGATCAACACCATCGACGCCGGGGTCGCCTTCGCCGAGGAGATCGGCCTCGATCCGGTGGTCGAGGTCGGGCCGCAGGGGCACGCGGTGCCCAGCGTCCGGCATCCGATCCGCTTCTCGGAGAGCGCGGCCGAGTACCGGCTGCCCCCGCCCGCGCTGGACGAGCATGGCGCCGAGGTCCGCGCCTGGCTGGAAACACCGGAGGAGCGATGACCGAGCGCGAGAAAGCCAAGGGGGGCGACCCCCTTGGACCGCCGAAGAGCGGTCCGGAGTTCCCCACCTCGCTCGGCACCTCCGACGCCGACCAGATCCGGCTGCTCGGCCAAGACGTAGCCGCCGACCTGATGGGCAAGGTCGGCTTCGGCGAGCTGGCGTTCTGGCTGGTCACGCTGCGTCGGCCGACCCCCGGCGAGGTGCGGGTGTTCGAGGCGGTGCTGGTCGCCCTGGCCGACCACGGCTTCACCCCCACCGCGATCGCCGCCCGGTTGACCTACCTCTCCGCGCCGGAATCGCTGCAGGGCGCGCTGGCCGCCGGGCTGCTCGGCGGCGGCTCTCGCTTCCTCGGCGTGACCGAGGACTGCGGCCAGTACCTGCACCAGGTGCTCGAGTCGCAGGGCGAGCTGCCGGTCGACGACGCGGGCTGGGACGCGCTGGCCCTGCAGACCGTCCGGTCGACCAAGGCGACCGGCCGCTTGGTGCCCGGACTCGGGCACCCGGTGCACAAGGCCGGCGACCCGCGTACGCCGGCCCTGATCGCGATCGCCGAGGAGGAGGGCCTGTTCGGGCCGCACCTACGGCTGTTCACCGCCATCGGCCGGGTGCACGACCAGGTCCTCGGCCGCTGGCTGCCGCTGAACGGGGCCGGGGTGTGCGGGGCGGCGCTGGCCGACCTCGGACTGCCGGTCGACCTGCTGCGGGGCTTCGCCCTGTTGGCCCGGACCGCGGGACTCCTCGGCCAGCTGGCCGAGGAGCGACGCCGGCCGATCGGCATGGACGTCTACCAGACCGTCGACCGCGGAGCCACCTACGTCGACCCGGGCGAGCTGCCGAGCTGAAGGAGGACCATGGCCACCATCGCCGCGATCATCGCCTCGACCCATCACCCCTTCTACCTGAAGGCGAGCACAGCGACCGGTGCCGACCGGCCGCCGTTCGCCGACGAGTGGGTGGAGAAGATCCTCACGTTCCGGGAGACGCTGACCCGGGCCCGACCTGATGTGCTGGTGATGGTGGGCAGCGACCACTTCCACCAGCTCTGGCTGGACAACATGCCGCAGTTCCTGGTCGGCAAGGCGCCGTTCTTCGACGCCAACTTCTACAACGAGGAACGCGAGTTCGGGCTGCCCCGGATGACGCTGCCCGGGCAGGAGGACCTGGCCAGCCACATCCTGCGGAACGGCTTGGACCTCAACTTCGATCTGGCGTTCAGCAACGAGCTGCGGGTCGACCACAGCATCACCTGCCCGATCATCACCCTCCGTCCGGAGGGAGACCTGCCGATCGTGCCGATCTACACCAACATCTTCGCGCCGCCGCTGCCCCAGCCGCAGCGGTTCGTCCAGCTCGGCCGGGCGATCCGGGAGCTGGTGGAGAGCTGGCCGTCGAACCTGCGGGTGGCCATCATCGGCACCGGGCACCTGTCGCTCGAGCTCGGCGGCCCGCGCCAGTTCGGGCCCCATGGTCCCGACCCCGACTTCGACAAGAAGGCGGTGGAGTGGATCGCCACGTCGAACTGGTCCGGCTGCCTGGCCGAGGTCACCCTGGACAGCCTGCACAAGCCCGGCAACGCCACCCACGGGTTCATGGACTTCATGCTGATGATGGGGGTGGCCGGCGAGAACGTGACCGCCGACCACGTGGACAGCCTCGACCTGTTCCACACGATGGAGGCCTACTTCACGTGGTACCCCAGCAACAGTGAGGGGGGACGACCCCCCTCAGACCCCCCGCCGCGCGCGCAACAACACCCGGGAGCGCGCGAAAGCAACAGTGAGGGGGG
>DASQVF010000362.1:0-3743 GCA_035640915.1 Propionibacteriaceae bacterium | reverse complement strand
CCGACGTGCCCGAGGACAGCATGTGCGGGGTGCGCGGTGCCCATCATCGGTCCTTCCCAGCGACAAGGCGAGCTAGTCCGAGGACGACATCCACTGGCCGCAGCCGATCTTGCCGGAGGCCAGCCTGACCGCGCGTCCCCGGTCGGGGTCGAACCCGGCCTCGGCGCGTACGCACCGGCCGTCGGTCTCGTCGAGGTAGATCGCGACGGACCGTGGATCAGTCCCGCGGTGGCTGTGGATCGCGTAACGGGGCCAGCGCCGTCCGTCGTAGTTGTGCAGCTGCAGCGTGACGGTCAGCTCGCCCCGCTGGTTCACGGCGGACCCGGTCTTGGTCACCCTCGCGCAGGTCCTCCCGCCGTTGCTGTCGGCGTAGTAGACCTGCAGGGTCAGCCCACCGTGCTCACCCACCGGAGCGAGCTCGGTGAGGACCACCTGCCCCGCACAATCGGCCAGCCCCCCGCCGGGGACGTTGGTGGAGGAGGTGGGGCTGGGCGCCAGGGCGACGCCACCGACCGGGTGCTGGTTCGGCGTCCTGGGCACCGTCTCGTCGTCCTGCGCCGTAGCGATGAGCAGGACGACGGCGGCAACCAGCACCACCTTGACAGCGCCGCCTGCGCTCGCCATGGGGTGCCCCGATCAGCCACGGAAATGGTGTCCGTGATCAAGGAGAGCGCGCCGCCCGGCAAGTGTCAAGCGCGCCGCCCGGACCGTTAGTGCTGGTCGGATCGGGGGTACCAGACACGCGAATCACCGCCCGTGGCCTGCCAGGGTCACCGACCTGACAGACTGAGGTCTGCACCGGTCGGGTCCGGACCGGCCGCCGACTCCGCAAGGAACGCACTGCAGATGCCCGCCCGTACGCCGCAGAACCGGGACAACGTCACGGACCAGATCTCGGCCGACCACCCCGACCGGTCGCCCGACGGGAGCTCGGAAGGGGGGCGCCGGGATCCGGCCAAGGACGAGCGCCTGGACCCGGTGACCGGCGAGCCGCTCCCCGAACCGGACCCTCCCGGGCCCGACACCGACCTGGTCGATGCGCCGCGGCGGCCGGAGCAGGCCGGCGGGGACAACCTTCCACCACCGCTGTTCGGCGTGCTGGTCGTCGCCGGCCTGGTCGTGGTCGGCGTCGGACTGCGGCAGACGTCAAGCATCATCGGACCGTTCTTCCTGGTGCTGACCATCGTGATCACGGTGCATCCGCTGAACTCGTGGCTGGCCCGGCGCGGAGTGCCGCAGTGGCTGGCCAGCACCGTCAGCCTGCTCAGCGTCTACGGGTTGATCATCATCGTGCTGGGCTCCGTGATCTGGTCGCTGACCCGGCTGGGCACCACGCTGCCCGACTACGCCCCGCAGTTCAACGAGCTCTATCAGCAGACCGTGCAGATGCTGTCGGGCTTCGGGATCAGCACCCAGGCCCTCAGCGACGCCGTGGCCGGGCTGGACCTGTCGAGCTTCGCCGGGGTCGCGCAGTCGGCGCTGCGGGGGGTCACCAGCGGCCTGTCCATCGCGGCGCTGATCGCGGCGCTGGTCTTCTTCCTGGTCTTCGACGCCGCCGGCTTCGGGGAGCGGATCCAGACCATCCGGTCCTACCGGCCACGGATCGCCGACGGCCTGGAGGACTTCGCCCAGGGCACCCGGCAGTACTGGATCGTCACCACGGTGTTCGGCTTCATCGTCGCCGTGCTGGACGTGATCGCCCTGCTCATCATCGGGGTGCCGCTGGCGTTCACCTGGGGCGTGCTGGCCTTCGTCACCAACTACATCCCCAACATCGGGTTCCTGATCGGCCTGGTTCCACCGGCCCTGATCGCCCTGCTGGACGGCGGCATCGGGCCGGCCATCGCCGTGACAGCGTCCTACATCGGGCTCAACATCGTGGTACAGACGCTGATCCAGCCACGCTTCACCGGTGACGCGGTGGGCATCAGCCCGACGGTGGCGTTCCTGTCGCTGATCTTCTGGGCGTACCTGCTCGGGGTGCTGGGGGCCCTGCTCGCCGTGCCGGCGACCAAGTTCATCAAGTCGCTGCTGGTCGACCACTCCACCTCCGGTCAGTGGTTCGGCGCGTTCCTCAACTCGAGCTCCCGAAAACGTGGGCAACCGAATCTGGCCGGCATCCGCGCCGAGGGCGAGAAACCGGCGAAGTAGCCGGGTGTTATGCGAGCCGACGTGAACGAGAAGTACCGGGTCAAGGTCCTCAACCACATCTCCGCCAACGGGCTGCGCCGGCTGGCCTGGGACCGGTTCGCCGTGTCGCCCGACGTGGAGGAGCCGCATGCCATCCTGCTCCGCTCGGCGGACCTGCACGGGGCGGAGATCCCGGCGTCGGTGCTGGCCGTCGGGCGGGCCGGTGCTGGCACCAACAACATCCCGGTGGCGGCGATGTCGGCCCGCGGGGTGCCCGTGTTCAACGCGCCCGGCGCCAACGCCAACGCCGTGAAGGAGCTGGTGCTGGCCGGGATGCTGCTGGCCGCCCGCAACCTCGACGACGCGCTGCGCTTCGTGTCAGCACTGGACGTGGACGACCCTGAGCTCGAGGCCCGCATCGAGAGCGGCAAGAAGGCGTACGCCGGCTACGAGCTGGCCGGGCACACACTCGGGGTGATCGGCCTGGGCAAGATCGGCTGCCTGGTGGCCGACGCGGCGATCAAGCTCGGCATGCATGTGATCGGCTACGACCCCGAGATCACCGTCGACTCGGCCTGGAGCCTGCCCTCGACGGTAAAGAAGGCGCACAGTCTCGGCGAGGTGCTCCGGCACAGCCACTTCATCACCCTGCACGTGCCGCTGGTCGAGGCGACCCGCGGCATGATCGACGCCGGTGGGGTGGCCCAGATGAGGCCGGGCACCGTGGTGCTCAACTTCTCCCGTAGCGGTGTGGTCGACGAGACCGCTGTCCTGGAGGCGCTGGAGGAGAAGCATCTGTCCCGCTACGTGTGCGACTTCCCCAGCCGGCAGGTCAACGGGCATGTCGGGGTGATCGTGCTGCCGCATCTGGGGGCATCGACCCGGGAGGCCGAGGAGAACTGCGCGGTGATGGTGGCCGAGCAGGTCCGCGACTACCTGATCGACGGAACCGTGGCGAACGCGGTCAACTTTCCCGACGTGGTACTGCCCCGGGAGTCGCCGTGGCGGGTAGCGATCGCCAACGCCAACGTGCCCAACATGGTCGGCGGCATCTCGCACGAGATGGCCGCGGCCGGACTGAACATCGCCACCATGACCAACAAGTCCCGTGGCGACCTGGCGTACACGGTCGTGGACGTGGACAGCGACGTGCCGCCGCCGGTGATCGAGGCGATCGCCGCGATCGACGGCGTGCTCAAGGTGCGCTACCTGCCGGCCTCCTGAGGGCAACGACGGGTTGAGAAGGGCCGGACTGGCCGTCCTGCTCGACGTGGGCCTGACCGTTGCGTTCTACGTCCCGACCGCCTCGGCGGCCACCACCGGGATCGTCGCCGCCACGACCACCGTGAACATCCGGACCGGACCCGGCCTGCACACCGGGTCGCCGACCAGCTCGTCGGTGGCCAGCGGATCCGGGCGTACCAGCCGGTTCCCGGCACCTGGGTTCGGGTGCACTTCGCCGGCGGCGACGCGTACCTGGCGCGGGCATACCTGACTGCCTCGACCACGCTCGCCGGACTGAGGACGATCAGCACCAGCGGCACCGAGATCACCACGGCGCGGCTCAACCTGCGCTCGGCCCCGGACGGCCGTCGGGGCGTGGTCGGCGTCCT
>DASQVF010000361.1:0-7220 GCA_035640915.1 Propionibacteriaceae bacterium | reverse complement strand
CTGCTCACCCTGATCCTGGTCGGGATGGCCATCGCATGACCGAGACGGGTCTGACCGACAAGCTGCGGGGCGAGCACGCCGCCATCCGCGCCGCCCGCCGACAGCAGCGGTTCGCCCGGCGGCGGACGTGGCTGCTGACCTGGACCTTGGCCTGGTACCTGATCTTCCTGGTCGTCTTCCTGGTCATGATCCCCACCTGAGCAGGCCGACCGACCCTGATGCCGCTCTGTGTGCAGTGCCCGCGCACGTACCCGCGCGACGCATTCCGGTTGGTCGACGCCGCCGGCAACCAGCTATCGGAGCCCCGTCCCAGCCTGTTCGACCGGCTGGGCCGGCTGCTGGAACGGACGCCGCCGCTGGCGCATCGCGCCGAGAACCGCCGGGTCGCCCAGTCGCTGGCCCGGCAGCGGCTGGGCGCGGCCTGGCGCTGCCCGGCCGGGCACGTGCAGCCGGAGGACTTCCGCTCGGTCAAGCAGGTGGTGATCGGCCTGATCGGGCCGACGGCCACGACGAAGTCGACCTATCTCGGCAGCCTGCTCTTCCAGCTGACCAACCTCGCCGTGCTGAGCGAGATGGGGCTGCGGTTCTCGATCGTCGACGAGCCGTCACGCCGCCGCTGGGAGCAGTACTACGAGGGGCAGCTGCGCAACCGTCGGGCGCCGGGTACCACACTGCGACCGGCCGCGGAGGAGCAGACCCCTCCGCTGGTGGTCCGGATGGCCGTGGTGCCGCCGGCCGGCCGGGACGCCCGTTACGACCTGATCTTCTTCGACTCCGCCGGCGAGGTCCAGCAGACCGGCAAGGACGTGGCGGTGCACAGCCCGTTCGTGCAGCGGATGGACGCGGCGCTGTTGTTCTACACGCCCAAGGCACTGCGCTTCCCCCGCGAGGTCTACCGGCTCCCGGCCGAGGAGCAGTCCCAGACGGCACCGGGTCCCAGCCGGGTGGTCGGCACGTACACCACGTTGCTGGCCCAGCTCAGCCAGCACCCCAACTACGTCGGCCGGCACCCCACCCGCGACCTGCCCACCGCGGTCATCCTGGCCAAGGCGGACGAGCTGGTCGATCTGCTGCCGGACGAGTTCGGGGTCGGGGAGTTCCCGAGCCTGGCGCTGGACGCGAGCTACTTCGCCGACCCCCTGGCGCTCCAGGAGGAGCAGGGCCGGCTGCCGTACGAGATCACCCGCCGGTACGGCGGCGGCGGCATCCTGCAGGCGATCGAGCAGCTGTCCCGGCTGCGCAGCTACCACGCGGTGTCGGCGATGGGCGGTGAACCGGACGAGCAGGGGGTCTTCGCCGACTACCGCCCGCTCAACGTGGCGGAACCGCTGCTGGCGGTGCTGCACGGGCTGCGGCTGATCGGACGGCCGGGCACCTATGTCTGAGGTGGTGCGCTGCGAGCAGGTCGTGCTGGGCTGGTCGGCCAACTCGCTGCTGGGCAGCGACGGCTTCGGACCGGTCTTCGCCTCCACGGGCTGGCGGCTGCCGGTCGGTGACCGCGACGCCGGCCTGGGCGGTCGGGCCCGCTTTCTGGACCAGGGCGCCGCGGTGCTGGTCGACGACGGGGCGGTGCCGCCGCGCTGCCTGGCGTACGAGCGCACCGACCAGGGGTCGCTGCTGATCAGCAAGGCGTACGCGACGGGCGCGTCCCGGCCGGGACAGTACGTGGTCCACGCCCTGCTGGACCCGACCGGCAGGCTAGGCCCGCGGGACCTGTTCGCCTGCGCGGACCGCGGGCTGCTGCGGACCGAGCAGCCGGGCGGGGAGGCGGACGCCGGCTGGCCGGCGGTCGAGGTGCAGCCGGTCGGGCCGGCCGAGGCTCCGGGCCTGGACCACACCGCGGAGGCCGTGCTGTCGGCGCTGCTGCGGTGCCTGGCCGACCGCCGCCCGATGATCCTGGCCAGCCGGGACCCGGAGCGGGCCGAGCAGGTGGTCCGCCAGGTCGTGGCCGTGCTGCCCGACGCGCTCGCCGGCGGGCTCTCCCTGGCGACGTTCGCCAGTGACCCGGCGGGGGAGGGAGTTCGGCTGGCCGTTGCGGTGCCGCCGTTCTCCCGTCCGGGACCGGTCGACCTGGATCTCGACGCCGGCGCCCCCCAGCCTGCGGGTCCCAGCGCAGAGGTGGTCGCTGCGCTGACCGGTCCGGGACCGAAACCGGGGCTGGACCGGGTGACCAGCGTGTCGGAGCTGTTCGGCTGGGCTCAGCTGGAGTCCGGCCGACTGGACCGGCTCGGTGCCGAGGAGGTCCGGCGGCTGCTCACCGGACCGCTGTGGCGGCGCTTCCTGGAACGGGTGGACGAGACGGGCTCGACCCGCCTGCTGCTGGACGGTCTCCTCGATCCCGAGGTCCGACCGGCGCTGGCGGCGCGGCTCGCCGAACCGGACGCCGAGCTCGCCGGACTGCTGGCGCGGGCCGTGGCCCGGCCCTCCGGACTCAGCCCGAACAGCCAGGGTGTGCTGCAGGACCAGGTGGTCGGGCTGCTGGGTCCGACCAGGTTCGCCCGCTCGGTGCTGCCCCTCGTGCACAAGCTGGCCAAGAAGGGCGGCCCGGTGGCCGTCGCGGCCACGCCGCTGGCTGACCTGGTCGCGGCCTCAACCGGCCGGCGGGGAAGTGCGCCGCTGAGTGCCTTCTCCTGGTACGTCGACACCTCGACCTGGTCGTTGGTGACGGAGCAGCGGCTGACCGACTGGGTCAACGGCGCCGGCCCGCCGTCGGCGGCGCTGGTGGCCGCGGTGGCCCGCGAGCCGGCCGGGTTCGCCACCACGATCGACCAGATCGTCGCCGAACAGCTTCTGCCCACCCGGGCCCTGCTGGCCCGGATGCGGGACTGGCCGGACGCCGAGCTGGAAGCGCTGCTGGTCGGCCTGCTCCGCACCCGCAGGACCGCGCGGCTGTTCGTGCTCGACGTGCTCGGCGCCCGGAGCCCGGAGGTGGCCCGGCCGCTGCTCCGCCGCTACTGGTCCGAGGTGACCCAGCAGGCCGAGCTCAGCCCCACCCTGGCCGGCCTGCTCGAGGTGGCCGACGACCCGAAGCGCTCGCGCTGGCCGTGGGGGCGCCCATGAGCACTGAGCGTCGGGGAAGGCGGGATCCGAAGGGCCCGAGTGACCGGGAGGTGCGGGACATATGAGCTTCGCCCTGGACCGCTACGAGCCGGTCGCGTTCCACACCCATCCCGAGCTGATGCGGGCGGCGGAGGCGCAGACGGTGGTGCTGCAGCCGACGGTGGCACCGGCGCCGGTCGCGCCGCCGCCCGCCACCGCAGCGGTCGCTCCGCCGCCGCCCCCACCGGTGGCGCCCGTGCCGTCGCGGGCGGAACCAACCCCGGTGTCCCCGCCGACCCCGGGCACCCCGCCGGCAGAGCCGATTGCCGCGTACCTGATCGGGATGGACGCCACGCCGCTGCTGCGATCGTCGCTGGCCGACTTCCTCGACGCGGCCGGGTCCCGGCGCGACGTCCGGGTCAGCGTCGGTGTGGCGGCCGGTCGCCGGGTGTCGTGGGTGCTACGGGACCAGGTTCCCTACGGCGTACGCGCCCTGCCCCGCTATCCCGAGGCGGGGCCTCCGCCCGAGGTCGACGCGGCCCTGGCCGCGGCTGCCGCGGCCGTGGTCGCCGACGCGGCCGACGAGCCCGAGCGCCGACAGCTGGTGGTCCTGCTCTGGAACCGGGTGCCCGACGCCGGAGTGCTCCCCGCTACGCTCCGGTCCGCCCTGGTGCTGCACTGTGTCGACGCGGTGCTTCCGACCCCGGCGACGAACGGCACGGGCGGCTCGTCCTGGGTGCTGGCGCGGTCCCGGCCCGGTCCGCGGCCCGTCCTGCTGGCCCACGCCGGCCGGCTGCTGGACACCTGGGAGGCGTTCACGGCACTTCCTCCGGGCCTGACGCTCACCCGCTGACCACCTTCTTGCGCATCTCCGCCGGAACCTACGTATACGTAGGTTCCGGTCGCTCTACGCAGGTTGCAACCCGCGTAAAGCGACCGCAATCTACGTGTACGTAG
The DNA here is from genome assembly GCA_035640915.1 of Propionibacteriaceae bacterium. Taxonomy (GTDB): domain Bacteria; phylum Actinomycetota; class Actinomycetes; order Propionibacteriales; family Propionibacteriaceae; genus Microlunatus. The sequence continues at coordinate 3,224 of DASQVF010000361.1, read as the reverse complement.
GTTGCAGCATCCCGCCCGCCACGCCCCGCCCCGCCGCCGCAGAACTCCGCTAGGCCGGAGCGCCCAGCGGTCGAAGGAAGGTCAGTCGCCAGTCGGCGTAGTCGCCGGCGCCGCGGTAGACCGGCCCGCCGTCGAGCACGATCCGTCGCACGCCCCGACGGTAGGTCAACCGTCGTCGGCTGACGTCAGGATCGAGCCGCACCCTGGACTCGGGCCCGAGCACCGACACCCGCTCGCCGGCGCCGCGGAACAGGTCCTGTTCGGCGTACTCGCTTCCCGGTCCGCCACGCAGGCCGGTGCAGGTCCGGCCGGCCACTCGTACCGCCGTGCCGGTCGGGCTGTCCGACCACAGTCCCAAAAACACCGGCTCGCCGCTCGCTGAACCGTGCGCGACCCGGCGCCCGATGTGCAGCCCGGATCGCTGACCGACGATGCGGTACTGCGCGCGGTCGAGATAGAGCACCAGCAGGCCGGCCGGGTCGCATCCCCAGCGGGCCGACTGGGGCTGCTTCGTCCGTTCGACGGTGCCGTCGCGGTGCAGGATGACCGTGGTCGGTGGCTGGCCCGGGGTGAGCAGGTAGCCGCGGGTCGGCCGGAGAAAGTCGTCGGGCGCGAAGGCCGCCGACGAGGCGAGGAAGCTGACGTACTGCCGGTGCTGCGCCGGGTGGGCCGCGGCCCAGGCGACGAAGTCCTCCGCGGTCAGGTCGAGCATCCGCCCGGGACGGTACCGATCGGACCAGTCCAGCTGCGACTGCCAGCACAGCCAGTGGAACTTGCCGGCGCTGGTCAGCGCGCGGTCGGCCGGCGCGGGCTGTGCGCACAGCCGACAGGGCCCGCTCCCCAGTCGGAGGTGCCGGATCTCCTGGGGGCAGGCCTGGTAGTCGACCCACTCGCTCACAGACACTGTCGCGATCCTAGAAGCGGAGCAGGGCATAGCCTCGGCTGCTCCCGGGTACGGCCCGGTGGGACAGCTCCCGGCGTGCAGGAGGATTGGTTGTGTCGACGGTTGGCGGCAGCCAGCGCAGTGGCCCGCCGAGGCTGGCCGACGACACCCCTGACGAGGAGTCGATCGGCCAGCGTGACCTGACCCACTGGCGGACGGCGGCGGGTCGGGCGCTGGTCCGGCTGGTCGGCTGGCTGGCGCCGCGCATCTCGGCCCACGGCGTTCTCTACGCCACGCTGCTCGTCGGGATGGTCATCGTCGTCGCCTTCGCGGCCGCGGGTGCGGCGATCTATGACGCGGTGGCCGAGAACGACGGCATCAGTCGGCTCGACCAGCCGGCGCTGGACCGAGCCATCGCCCTGCGAACGCCGACGAACATGCAATGGGCCACCTGGTTCACCCACCTGGGCGGGCCGATCGGCATGACGGTGATCGCGTCACTCATCACGTTCGTCATGGTCTGGCGCTGGCGGTCCCGTACGCCGCTGGTGCTGATGCTGATCGCCACGGCTGGGTCGCTGCTGATGACCAATGTGGGCAAGGCGATCGTCGGCCGCCCGCGGCCACCGCTGGTCGAGGCGGTGCCGCCCTACGAGTACGCCTTCTCGTTCCCCTCCGGGCACACCCTGAACAGCACGGTGATCGCCGGCGTGGTCGCCTACCTCCTGCTCCGTCGGCTCCGGACGACATGGGCCCGCACGCTGACCGTCGTGCTGGCGCTGGCCTGGGCTGTGGTGATGGGACTCAGCCGGGTCTTCCTGGGCCACCACTGGCTCACCGACGTGGTGTTCGCCTGGCTGCTCGGGATCGCCTGGCTGGCGCTGATCATCACCGCGCACCGCCTCTTCCTCACCGTCCGCCGAGGTCGGAGGGCAGGGTCGGCGTAACTGTGCGCTGATCACCCAGTCCAGCCCGCCACCGTCGGCGACAAGCGAGCACTTCAGGGGGATCGCCTCGACCAGACCTGCACTCCGCGGCAGTCAGGTCGACTCTGCGGCCGCTGCAGCTGCCGCAAGTCCGCTCAGCGGCCGCGGAGTGGGGATTATGGTCAGCCGGTCCTAGCCTGGTCGGCGGCGGCCGGCACGCAGACCACGGGCACCGGTGAGTTCAGCAGCACCGCCTGCGCCGTGCTGCCGGTGATCAGCTTGCCCACGGCGGACCGCTTCCGCAGGCCGATGACCAGCAGGTCCGCCCCGGTCTCCTCGGCGGCGGCCAGGATGCTGTCCGTGGCGCTCAGGCCGTCGTTGGGGCGGCGGATCTCGTACTCCAGGCCGGAGTTGCCGAGCTCGGCCTCCACGGCGTCGATGTCTTGGCTGCTGGCGTACACGGGATCGGAGTAGTCGCCGTTCTTGCCCGTGTTCACCACGGTCAGGTGGGCGTCGGTGAGCTTCGCGTGGGTGACGGCGAAATCCAGGGCCGCGACGCTCTCGGGGCGCGGGGTGTAGCCGACGAGGATCTTCATGGCGTCAGCGTATTGGGAGCGCACCGTCTGGGACGAGCCCCCTTGAGCCGGCGGAGAAGACTGGCTGGTGGACCGTCGGGAACGAATCTTCGGAATGCGGAGGTTCTTGATAAAGTCGGGCGGTCCGGCGGGACAAGCTGTTCTGCGTTGACAGGGCGGTCAGACCAGAGAGGGAGGGCAGGAGTGCTCGCCGCGTTCGCCAACGCATTCCGGACACCGGACCTACGCAAGAAGATCTTCTTCACCCTGGGAATCCTGGCCGTGTTCCGGCTGGGCTCTATCATCCCGACGCCCAACGTCAACGTCGGCCAGGTCGACTTCTGTCTCACCCAGGCCACCGCGGGCGATCAGCAGGGTCTCTACTCGCTGATCAACCTGTTCTCCGGCGGCGCCCTGCTGCAGCTGGCCATCTTCGCGCTGGGCATCATGCCCTACATCACCGCCAGCATCATCCTGCAGCTGCTCACCGTGGTGATCCCGCGGCTGGAGACCCTCAAGAAGGAGGGCCAGGCCGGTCAGCAGAAGATCACCCAGTACACCCGCTACCTGACCCTGGTGCTGGCCGTGCTCAACGCCACCGCCTTCGTCACCGTCGCGGTCAACGACCGGCTGTTCACCGGCTGCACCGGCCTGGTCTACAGCAAGGACATCTTCCCGGTCATCGTGATGATCCTGACCATGACCGCGGGCACCAGCATCATCATGTGGATGGGTGAGCTGATCACCGAGCGCGGGGTCGGCAACGGCATGTCGGTGCTCATCTTCGTCCAGATCGCCGCCACCTTCCCGAGCGCGCTGTGGAGCCTCAAGGTGGCCCGA
>DASQVF010000360.1:0-9162 GCA_035640915.1 Propionibacteriaceae bacterium | reverse complement strand
AGCCCCGCAGACCGCAGCACCGGCAGGGCGAGGAGAGCACCGGTGCCCTCACCCAACCGCAGACCAAGATCAAGTATGGGGGTCAGCCCGAGTTTGTCCAGCGCGAGCTGCTGGGCCGGCTCGGTCGACCGGTGACCGGCGGTACACCAGGCGATCACGCCTGGCTCGATCTCCTCGGCGACGGCGAGCTCGGCCAGCGACACGATGCCGTCCAGCAGCACCGGTACGCCCCGCCGCGCCGCCGTGCACAGGAAGCCCACGCCCGCGGCCAGGTCCGCCGACCCCAACCCGGCCAGCCGGGCCCGGGGGTCGGCCACCCGGTCGCCCATCCGGTGCAGGGCGGCGGCCAGGACGGTCGTCTTGTGGGCCAGCCGCTCGTCGTCGATGCCGGTGCCCCGGCCGACCACCTGCTCGGCTGCGGCGCCGAAGCTTGCGGCGATCAGTGCGGCGGCCGGTGTGGTGTTGCCGATGCCCATGTCGCCGAGGATCAGCAGGTCGGCGCCGGCGGCGATCTCCGCCTCGGCCACCACGCGGCCGACCGCCATCGCCTGCTGACACTGTTCCGCGGTCAGCGCGTCCTGCCGGTGCAGTGGCGAGGAGGGCCCGATGTGGTACGCCGAGACCTCGGCCGGCAGGTCGGCCAGGTCGTCGTCCACGCCGAGATCGAGGACCCGGAGCGCCACGCCGTGCTGCCGGGCCAGGCAGCTGGCCCCCGCCACCCCGGCGACGAAGGCCCGGACCATCGCCGCGGTCACCTCCCGGGGGTAGGCCGAGACGCCGTCGTGGGAGACCCCGTGGTCACCGGCCAGGATCACCGCCCGCACCCGCTCCAGCGGCCGGGGTGGGCACACCCCCTGGCAGGCCGACAGCCAGGCGGCCAGATCCTCCACCCGGCCGAGCGCCCCGACCGGCTTGGCCAGCTCCTCGAGGCGCTGGCGGGCGTCGGCGTAGACCCGGGTGGAGGGAGGGCGGATCACGTCAGGACGGCACGGGGGATGGCTGCCGATCGGTCTTCGCGGCCGGACGCGACGCACGCACCATGCGGTGCGCCAGCTGGGCCAGGACGACACCGAGCACCGCCCACAGGGTGAGTGCGGTGACGAAGCTGCCGGTGCGGAAGGAGTACAACACCGTGGCCGGGAACTCGGCCGGCACCTCGTCGTAGCTGGGCAGCAGGGCGATGGCTCCGAGCGTGACCAGCAGGTAGCCGGCGATCGCCGCCAGGGCGGCCCACCACGCGCCGGTCCTTCTCGCCAGCCGGCGACCGACCAGCACGGCGGTGACCGCAGCGATCACCGAGATGGCCGCGGTGGCGAGGTAGAGGGTGGTGCGGGTGCCGATGGTCTCCGCCGAACCCACCCCCGGCGGGTTGGGCGGATAGGCGACGAAGGGCAGCGCGTACAGGCTGACGAACCCGATCCCGGCCACCAGCAGGGTGCTGCCGCGTACGCCGAGGGCGCCGAACCGGCCGAGGGCCAGAGCGCTCAGCACACCGACCAGCCCGCCGAGGGTGGTGCCGGCCACCGCGGTCGCGGTGAGCAGACCGGCGGTGGACTGCAGCGAGCGGGGAACGTCGGTGTCCGCCTTCTCGGCGGCGGCGTGGTCGGAGCCGTCGGCGTGGGTGTGGCCCGGGCCGGACTCCTCCAGCGCGATCGCCGCGTTGATCGACGGCTCGCCCACCGCGTACGCCACGCCGAAGGCGACGATCCCGGCGATCAGGCCGGCCAGCAGGCCGCGGACCAGGAAGCCACGGACGGTCACCACGCGTCCGCCTAGTCGCAGGGGAAGCCGAGCAGGTGCCGGCCGTCATGCGTCCACTCGTGGACCGCGTTGCCCGCGATCAGGGCGACGGCTCCCTCCTCGGCCCCGACGAAGTACAGGGCGACCAGGGCCAGCAGGGCGGCGAAGATGAGCCACGGCAGCACTTGGCCGAGGGCGAACGCAGGTGTAGCCGCGGTGGTCGGCGCGCGGTGGATGAGCTCTGACACGATGTTCCTCCTTGGGTTACGGCGACCCATGAACGGATGGGCTTCCGCGGAGGCAGGTCTGACTCGAGCTGAGCTCACACAGTGGCGCGACCGTGTCGGATTCTCACCGAACTTCTCGTCCTCCGCGAACGGGGGAACACTACCGCTCGCCATCCGACGGCGCCAGCGGTGGTCGGCATAGGGTCACGACTGTGAGAGTGGGGCGGGCGAACGGCTGGTGGGGGAAGGTGATCACCCACCCGTCGGCGGTGCTGCTCGTGGTGCAGCTGCTCGGTGTCTTGATGTATCCCTTCATGGAGGGCACGGCGTTCGGTCGGCCCACCTTCGAGATCTTCGGGGCGCTGGTGCTGGGCCTGGCCGTCTGGTCGGTCCGCGACTCACCCGGTCCGACCTGGGTCATCGTCGTGCTGGGTGTGGCGGCCTCGGCGCTGTCCATCGCCGACGGCCTCGGTCCCAGTCCCGTGCTGGCCGGTGCCTCGGCGGTCCTGCACGCCTTGTTCTACTTCTTCGCGGCCGGCAGCCTGATGGTCTACATCCTGGCCGACCGCCAGGTGACCACCGACGAGCTGTACGCGGTGGGCGCCACGTTCACGCTGGTGGCGTGGGCGTTCGCCTACGTCTACGCGATGACCCAGATCCTCTGGCCGGGCTCGTTCACGGCGGCGGTCAACTCCGACTCCCCGCGGACGTGGGTCGAGCTGCTGTTCCTGAGCTTCACCACCCTGACCAGCACCGGACTGTCCGACGTGGTGCCCATCTCGATGCAGGCCCGGGCGGTGTCGATGATCGAGCAGCTCGCCGGTGTGGGCTACATCGCGCTGTTCGTGTCCCGAGTGGTCGGTCTGACCATCTCCCGCCAGTTCGCCAGCGACGAGCCCTCCTCCCCGGACGCCTGATGGCGGAGCGGCTGCTGGCGGTGGCGTACGCGCCGACGGCGGAAACGCGTACGCCGATGTTCGGTGGCTGGTCCTCCGTGGTCGGCGACGTCCCGGCGCTGGACGGGCCGGTGGCCAGCTGGGTCCGCGGACCGGAGACGGTGGGGGCGGAGACCGCGGAGCGGCTGGGCGGAGCCGGGGCCGAGGTGCTGCCCGAGCTGGCCGACGCCGAGTTCGGGGCGTGGGCGGACCTGACGCTGGACGAGGTCGCGGAGCGGGAGCCGCAGGCGCTGCGGGTGTGGCTGATCGACCCGTGGGTCAGCCCGCACGGCGGCGAGAGCTTCGCCGACCTGATCTGGCGGGTCGGGCAGGCGGTCGATGGGCACGCCTGGCCGGAGGGACGGTCGGTGGCGGTGGTCCCACCGCTGGTCGCCCGGGCGCTGGCGGTACACGCCCTCGGCGCTCCGCCGGAGGTGATCTTCCGCGTCGAGGTGGGGCCGCTCGGCCGGGTGCTGATGTCCCGGTCCGGCGACCACTGGCGCCTGCAGGGCCTCGCCTGACGCTTGTGCTGCTGCCGAGTAGCGCCGTTATGGGATACTCGCCTTACGCGACTCAGTTTTTACGAAAGACGTGTCCTATATGTCAGTCCCGGGATGGACCTTCCTCGCCAACCACACCCACGTGCTGGTGTGCATCGACCGCGACCCGACGATGACGATGCGCGCGATCGCCGAGCAGGTCGGGATCACCGAGCGGGCCGTGCAGCGGATCGTGTCCGAGCTGGTGGAAGGCGGTTACCTGCAGCGGCGCCGCGAGGGCCGGCGCAACGTCTACGCCATCGTCCGCGACCGGCCGCTGCGGCATCCACTGGAACAGTCGACCAGCGTGGACGCGCTGCTGCACCTGGTCACCACGTGACGTAGCAGCTCCCGCGACCGCCACCACCGGCCGTCGCCGCTTCCCCTCCCTCCCCACGTCCACGAGGACGGACTAGGCCGGCCGGAACCCGGCGACCGCGCCGATCACCGTGATCGCCGGCGGCCGGATGCCCTCGGCGTGGCTGCGCTCGGCGATGTCGGCCAGGGTGGCGCGTACGGTGAACTGCGCCGGCATCCCGGCGTCGGCCACGGTCAGTGCGGGTGTGTCCGCCGCCAGTCCGTAGCCGAGCAGGGCGGCGGTGATCGCCGGCAGGGTGACCACCCCCATCAAGATCACCAGGGTCGTGTTGGCAGTCGCCAGGGCGCGCCAGTCCAGGGTGGAGCGCGGGTCGCCGGGCGGCAGGTGGCCGGACACCACGGTGAAGCCCTGGGTCAGGTCCCGGTGGGTCATCGGGATCCCGGCCAGCGCGGGCCCGGCGGTCGCCGAGGAGACGCCGGGCAGCACCGTCACCGGGATGCCGGCCGCCGCGCAGGCCTGCCACTCCTCGCCACCGCGGCCGAACACGAAGCTGTCGCCGCCCTTGAACCGCACCACCGTCCGCCCCGCGGTCGCGTGCTCGATCAGCAGGCCGTTGATCCGCTCCTGCGAGGTGGAGGCGCCGCGCGGGATCTTGGCCACGTCGATCACCAGCGCGTCGGGCCGGGCGTGATCCAGGGCCGCCAGCGGGGCCAGCCGGTCGGTGACGATGACGTCGGCGCGCCGGATCGCCGCCAGCCCGCCGAGGGTGAGCAGGTCGAGGTTCCCGGGACCGCCGCCGACCAGGACCACCTCGCCGGTTCCCTCGGACCGCTCGGTCGGGGCGTCGGGCGTACGCGGACTCGTGGCCAGGACGCCAGCGGATCGAGCCAGCGCCGCAACCTCGGCGTCGGCATCGCGGTCCCCAGTCGCGGGGACCACCAACGCCGTCCCCACCAGGTCCGACGCCTCCACGGGCCGAGCCTGGGTGGACAGCAGCCGGCGGGCCTCGAGATCACGTATCGTCAAGCCGATCTCGGCCCCGACGACGAAGACCTCAGCCCGGGCCTCGAGCAGCGCGCGCACCGGGCCCAGGGCGGTTGGCCCACCACCGCAGACGAGTACGCGGCGCCCGGCGACATCCAGCGGGGCGGCGAAGTGCGCCGGTGCGTCGCGGTCAGGCATGCCGGCTGTGAATCCGGTCAAGGGCCTCGGCCAGCCGGTCGGTGGTCTGCCGGTCGCGGACGGCGATGCGGATCCAGTCCGGACTGAGGCCGGGGAACGTCTCGCCGCGGCGAACGGCGAACCCCTCGGCCCGGAGCGCGTCCCGGAGCCAGCCGGGACGGCGATCCGCCCGATGGGCATTGACGAGCACGAACGGCGTCCTCGGCTGGCCGGCCACGACGAGACCGCGGTCGGCCAGGCCGGCCACGAGATAGTCCCGGTTCGCGCTGATCTCCTCGGCCGCGGCGTCCGCGATCTCGCGCGCCTTGTCGCTGAGGCAGGCGGTGACCGCCGCCAGGGCCGGTGTGGAGACCGACCACGGCGGCTGCTGGGCCCGCAGCCGAGCGACCACCTCCGGGTCGCCGACGGCGTAACCGGCGCGGAGGCCGGCCAGGCCCCAGGTCTTGGTCAGTGACCGGAACACCACCAGACCCGGCATCTCGCTGGTGATCATGGTCTCCGGCTCGCCCGGCACCGCGTCCATGAAGGCCTCGTCGACCACCACCAGGCGGCCGGGGCGGAGCAGGCTGCGGATCGCGGCCGCCGAGTGCAGCGTGCCGGTCGGGTTGGTCGGGTTGCCGATCATCACCAGGTCGGCGTCGGCGGGAACCTGCTCGGGCTGGAGGCGGAAGCCGGTGCTGCTGGGAAGGAGGACGCGCTGCGGAACCTGCCCGGCGGCGCGCAGGGCGGCCTCGGGTTCGGTGAACTGGGGGTGCACCACGACGGACCGACCGGGCGGCAGCGCCCGGGCCAGCAGGGTGAATGCCTCCGCGCCGCCCGCGGTCGGCAGCACCGACTCCGGGGACACGTGGTGGGCGGCGGCGATGGCGGCAACGGCCGCGTCGCTCTGCGGGTAGGCCCCGAGCTGGGCGGTGGTCTCGTTGATGACCGCGGCCAGCCAGTCCGGCGGTGCGGGCAGGCGTACGTTGACGGCGAGGTCGACCAGGTGGTCGGCGATGTCGGAGTCGCCGTGGTGACCGAGGTCCACCGAGTCGGTCGCTGCGTAGGCGTGGACGGCCTCGGCGAACCGCGAGGCCAGGTGCGGGTGGCCGGCCCAGTGCAGGTGCAGGTAGCTGGCGTGCAGGGTGTCGGTGGCGAAGCCGACCGGCTCGCCGTCGACCAGCCAGGCCGGTTGGTCCCCGGACACCGGCTCGACCACGGTGCGGTGGAACTCGTGCCCGGTCACCCGACGCCCGGCGACGGCCAGCAGGTGATCCGCCGCCGCGACCGGCGTGCGGTAGCGCAGGGTCAGCCGGTCGGTCATCCGCGCCTCAGCGTCGACGGCGCCGACCAGCGGGACCCCGTCGACCCTGCGGCAGAGGTAGAGCAGCCCGGCGCACTCCGCGACCGTGGGCAGGCCGTCGGCAACCGCAGCCCGGATCGCGGTCCGCAGGGCGGTGTTGGCACTCAGCCCGGTGGCGTGCACCTCGGGGAAGCCGCCGCCGAGGTACAGCCCTGCGGTGCCGGGTGGCAGCGCGGGATCGGTCAGCGGGTCGAAGACCACCGGCTCGCAGCCAGCGGCCCTCAGCAGCTCCTCGGTCTCGGCGTAGCGGAAGGTGAAGGCCCGGCCGCCGGCCACGGCGACCACCGGCCGGCGGTCCGAGGGCGGGCTGACCAGGTCGTACGGGTTCCACGGCGGTCCGTCCAGCAGCGGGGCGGCGTAGGCGATCTTCAGCACCGCGGTCAGGTCGACGTGCTCGGCGACCTGACCGGCGAGCCGCGCTATCGCGGCGGCCGCCTCTTCCCGTTCGGCGGCGGGGACCAGGCCGAGGTGGCGGGAGGGCGCCTCGATCCCGGCGTCGCGAGGCAGTACGCCGAGGACGGGCAGGCCCGTCGCCTCCAGGGCCGAGATGATCTCGGCGGCGTGGCGGGGCGAGCCCGCCTTGTTGAGCAGGACGCCGCTGATCCGTACGGCGGGGTCGAAGGTGTGCAGTCCGTGCACGATCGCCGCGGCGGTGCGCGAGACGTGGCTGATGTCGAGGACCAGGATCACCGGGGTGCCGGTGAGGCTGGCGACGTGGGCGGTGGAGGCGAACCCGTCGCCGCCGATCTGGCCGTCGAACAGTCCCATCACCCCCTCCACCACGGCGACGTCGGCGGGCTCGGGGGTGGCGGCGCCGTGCAGCAGCAGCGGGGTGATCTGGTGGGCCGGGCAGAGGTGCGGGTCGAGGTTGCGACCGGGACGTCCGGTGGCCAGGGCGTGGTATCCGGGGTCGATGTAGTCCGGACCGACCTTGAACCCGGCGACGCGAAGACCCTCGGCTCGCAGGGCGCCCAGCAGGCCGGTGGCCAGCGTGGTCTTGCCGTGCCCGGAACCGGGCGCGGCGATCATCACCCTCGGCAACATGTGCCCTGAGCCTGTCGAAGGGCGGACTTCGACACGCTCAGCCCGCATGCCGGAGCTCACCATTCGATGCCCCGTTGGCCCTTCTGGCCCTCGTCGAACGGGTGCTTGACCTTGGTCATCTCGGTCACCAGGGTCGCCGCCGCCACCAGCTTCGGGTCGGCGCGGCGGCCGGTGATGACGACATGCTGCAGCCCGGGCCGCGTGGCCAAGGTTTCCACCACGTCGTCCACGTCGACCCAGCCCCAGTTGAGCGGGTAGGTGAACTCGTCCAGCACGTAGAGCCGGTGGGTCTCCGCCGCGAGCCGGCGCTTGATCTCCTGCCAGCCCTCAGCGGCCGCCGCGGCGTGGTCCTCCTCACCGCCCTCCTTGCGGGACCAGGACCAGCCGGACCCCATTTTGTGCCACTCGACGGCGCCGCCGCGGCCGGTCTGCGCGTGCACCTCGCCCAGCGCCTCCAGCGCCGACTGCTCGCCGATCCGCCACTTGGCCGACTTGACGAACTGGAACACCCCGATCGACCAGCCCTGGGTCCAGCCGCGCAGGGCGAGCCCGAACGCCGCGGTCGACTTGCCCTTGCCGTCGCCGGTGTGCACGGCGAGCAGCGGCCGAGAACGCCGTTGCCGGGTGGTCAGTCCGTCGGCGGGTACCTGCTCCGGCTGCCCCTGCGGCATCAGGCCACGTCCTGCGATGTGCCCTGAGGCTCAGCCCGTACGCCGCGGCGTACGGCACTGAGCACCTGGTCCGCGGCGACCTCGCCGACCGGCACGTACTGGGCGCCGAGGTGGTCACTCAGCGCGGCGGCCAGGCCGAGGCGGAGCTTCCCGGTCTCGCAGTCGATCACCACCGACGCGATGCCGTCGGCCCGCAGCCGCTGCGCGATCAGCCGCGACCGGGCGACCGCATCCGGTCCGGAGGTGGCCCGACCGTCGGTGACCAGGACCAGCAGCGGGCGGCGGCGCGGGTCGCGGATGCGTTCCCGGCGCAGGGTGTCGGCGGCGCAGAGCAGGCCCTCGGCCAGCGGGGTGCGACCGCCGGAGGGCAGCTCGCGGAGTCGGCGGGCCGCGACGTCGATCGAGGACGTGGGCGGCAGGGCCAGGGTGGCCTCGGCGCCCCGGAAGGTGATCAGGCCCACCTTGTCCCGGCGCTGGTAGGCGTCCAGCAGCAGGGAGAGCGCGGCGGCCTTGACCGCCTCCATCCGGCGGCGCGCGGCCATGGAGCCCGAGGCGTCGACCACCAGTAGCACCAGGTTGGACTCCCGGCCCTCCGTGACCGCCAGCCGGAGGTCGGCACGGGCCAGCCGCAGCGGCTGGTCGGACGCTCGTCCGCGGTCGGCCTGCTCGGGCGCCGCGGCCCGGATGGTGGCCGGCAGGTGCAGCGGCCCGGGGCGGCCGCGGGGAGGCAGAGCACCGACGGTCCGCCCCGAGTCGGTGATCGCCCGGCTGCGGCGGCCGACCTCGCCCGTGCCGACGCCGACGGCGGTGAACAACCGGGTCCGGTAGGTCGCCCCGGCCGGCTGGACCTTGGTCTCGTTGCGCCCTGAGCCTGTCCCGTTGTGCCCTGAGCTTGTCGAAGGGCCAGGGTCCGGGGCTTCGACAGGCTCAGCCCGCATGTCTCCGGATTGATCGTCGTTGCCTTCGGCCTCAGAGCCATCGCCCTCCGGTCCACCCCCCGACGGCGGCTCGGGCGGCTCGGGCTGGTGCTCCTCCAGCAGCTGGTCGAGCAGCTCCTCGTCCAGACCGGGCGCGTCGAACGGGTTGCGGCGCCGGCGGTGGGGCAGGGCGAGCCGGGCGGCGATCCGGATGTCCGCCGTGGTCACCTCCTCGCGTCCCTGCCA
>DASQVF010000359.1:0-3733 GCA_035640915.1 Propionibacteriaceae bacterium | reverse complement strand
GTCCCGGTAGGCCTCGGCCAGGAGGCCGATGTCGTGCGCCGGGTCGCCGGTCACGGGCACCGCCTCGGTCCGGGCCCGCAGCGTCTCGAAACCGGCCCGGTAGAGGGCTCGCAGCAGCCCGGCCTTGTCACCGAACAGGCTGTAGACGGCCCGCGTCGTCGTGTCCAGATCAACGGCCAGCCGCCGGGTGCTCAGGCCGGCCAGGCCCTCCTCGTCGAGGATCGCCGCGGCGCGCTCGAGCAGCCGGCGGCGGGTGTTCTCGTCGTGCTCGCGAGGTCTGGGCATCGCTTGACGACTATAACGCAACAGTGTTACGTTACAGCGGATCAAAACTAGTTCGGAGGAGGAGTTGTGAGTGCGATGACCGATGTCGAGCAGCCGGGCAGCTACCACACCGCCGTCTCGACCGACGGCACGCGGCTGGCCTACGACCAGTTCGGCACGGGTCTGCCGTTGATCACCGTCCACGGCGCCAGCGCCCACCGACGGCTGATGCGACCGACCGCCGAGGCCTTCGGTCGGCACTTCCGGGCCGTCGCCTATGACCGCCGCGGCCGGTTCGACAGCGGCGACACCCTGCCGTACGCGGTGGAGCGCGAGATCGAGGACATCGCCGCGCTCATCGCGGCAGTCGGCGGCGGTCCGGTCCACCTCTACGGGCACTCCTCGGGGGCCGGCCTGGCCCTGCGGGCGGTCGCGGCCGGGCTGCCGGTCGCCCGGCTCGTCCTGCACGACCCGCCCTACGCGCCCGACGGCGACCCAGCCGCCCAGGAAGAGGCCAGGGAGTGGGACCGCGTCCTGACCGACCTGCTCGGCCGGGGCGAGCCGGCCGAGGCCATCGCCGAGTTCGTCCGCCGGGTCGGGGCGCCCGAGGAGGTCGCCCAGCAGGTCAAGAGCTCACCCGACATGGTCGCCGTGGCGCCGACCCTGGCGTACGACTCCGCGGTCATGGACGACCGGAACGGTGGGACCATCCCGGCCGACCTGGCCCGTCAGATCACCCAACCGACCCTGGTCCTGGTCGGGGGCGAGAGCCCGCCGTTCATGCACGAGGTGGCCCAGCGGCTGGCCGAGCTGCTGCCCGCCGGCTCGCTCCAGGTCCTGCCGGGTCAGGACCACAACGCCGACCCCGAGGTGGTGGCCCCGGTCGTGGCCCGCTTCCTGGGCGAAGGAGCGGGTTAGGCGGTCCGATCGCGACGGGCGGCCGCCACCGCGTCGGCGCTGCGGTGGTCGCCCCGGCGATGCAGGCCGGCGACGACACCCTCGATGTCCTCCTCCGCCCGGTTCTGGCTGAGCTTGAGCTTGGCCTCCACTCGGGTGATTCGCAGCTCGAGCCCGACGATGGCCCGGAGCTGGCCGCGGACGAACCGCTCGGGGGCGTCGTCTACCGACCACGGATGCGGCTCCGCGGCCTCGTGCCGCGCAGTCAGGCGACGGACATGGGCGTCGAGCCAGTCCGGGTCGTCGTGGATCGCCAAGTGCCCGTAGACATGGGCAACGGTGTAGTTCCAGGTCGGGACGACCCGACCGTGCCGAGCCTTGGCGGCGTACCAGGACGGGGTGATGTACGCATCGGATCCCCGCAGGATCACCAGGGCCTCGCCGAGCGCCGGCGTGGACCACTGCGGGTTGTTGCGGGCGAGGTGCCCGCGCAGGGCCCCGTGCTCACCGGCGTCCGGGTCGAAGACCAGCGGCAGCGTGCTGGCCAGCAGGCCGGTCTCGGTCGAGGTGATCAGGTCCGCAGCGGCGTGGCTGGACAGCAGCGCTCGTATCTCGTTCGGCGACGCGGCGAAGTGGGCCGGGACGTACATGGGCTGCCTCCGCAGGACCGGGGTGCTGGGACTGCTTCCCAATCTAGGACCGTGAAAGGCTGGGTCCATGAACGTCGTGGTGACCGGGGGCAGCGGCGGCCTGGGACGTGAGGTGATGTCCCGGCTCCGCTCCCGCCAGGTCCGTGCCGTGGCGGCAAGCCGGCGGACCGGCTTCGACCTCGCCAGCGGCGAGGGCGTGCGCGAGGTGCTGGCGGACGCCGACGTCATCGTGCATGCCGCGACCAACGTCCGGTTCCGCAAGGTCGATCTGGACGGCACCCGCCGGATCATCCGGATCCTGCAGGAGCGGTCTCAGCCACCGCACCTGATCTACGTCTCGATCGTGGGCGTCGACCGCAACCCGTTCCCGTACTACCGCGCGAAGTACGCCTGCGAGCTGGTGCTGGAACGCAGCGGCCTGCCGGTCACCGTGGTGCGGGCCACCCAGTTCCACACCCTGCTGCGGATGATCGGGGAGGTCAGCGCCCGCGGGCCGGTCGCGTTCGTGCCCCGGGACGCGGCCTTCCAGTCCTGCGACCACCGCTGGGTCGCCGACGAGCTGACGTCGCTGGCGCTCGGTGACGCACCGCTCGGGTACCGCCGGGCCTCGGACCTGGCCGGGCCGGAGCGGACCACCTTCGTCGAGGTCCTCGAGCTGGCCCGACAGGCGGCCGGCAAGGGACCTCCCCGGCTGGTCACCCTGCCGGTGGTCGGCGGTGCGCTGAAGGCGTTCGCCGCCGGCGCGAACCTGCCCGGGTCCGAGGCCAAGGTCGGCGGGATCGGCTACCGCGACTGGCTGCGCGAGCAGGGCGGGTAACCGGCCCCGACTAGACCCGGAGCGCCTTCACCTCGGCCAGCAGCTTGCCCATGGTGTCCTTGGCGTCGCCGAACAGCAGCGTGGTGGTCGGCTCGTACAGCAGCTCGTTCTCGATGCCGGCGAACCCCGGCCGCATCGACCGCTTCATGAAGATCACCTGCCGGGCCTGGTTGGCGTGCAGGATCGGCATCCCGTAGATCGGCGCCCCGGGCGTGGTCTCGGCCGCTGGGTTGACCACATCGTTGGCTCCCACCACCAGCACCACGTCGGCCTGCTTGAACTCCGGGTTGATCTCGTCCATCTCCTTGAGCTGCTCGTAGGGCACCTGGGCCTCGGCCAGCAGGACGTTCATGTGCCCGGGCATCCGGCCGGCCACGGGATGGATGGCGTAGTCGACCTTCGCTCCGCGCTCGAGCATTACGTCGACCAGCTGCTTCAACGCATGCTGGGCCTGGGCCACCGCCAGGCCGTAGCCCGGCACGATGATCACGCGCTCGGCGTACCCGAGCAGGATCGCCACGTCCTCGGCTCCGGTGGCCTTGACCGGCCGGTCGCTGAGCTGCGTCGAGCCCTGCGTCGAGCCGCCGCGGAGCGCCCCGAACAGGGTGCTGAACAGCGACCGCCCCATCGCGTTGGCCATCATCCGGGTCAGCAGCGTGCCGGCCGAGCCGACCAGGGTGCCGGCCACCAGCAGCAGCGTGTTCTGCAGCAGGTAGCCGCTGGCCGCGACGGTCAGGCCGGTGAACGCGTTCAGCAGCGAGATCACGATCGGCACGTCCGCGCCGCCGACCGGCAGCACGAGGAGGACACCGAGGCCGGCCCCGAACAGCACCAGCAGGACGCCGAGGCCCAGCCCAGGGGCCAGCACCAGCGCGACCGTGAGTCCCACCGTGGCGACCAGGGCGACGCCGTAGACCACCGCATAGCCGGGGAAGGTGACCGGCCGTGTGGTCATCAGCTCCTGCAGCTTGAGGAAGGTGACGATCGAGCCGGCGAAGCTGGCCGCGCCCACCACCAGGGTGAAGGCGGTGATCAGCAGGGCGACCGCGCTCGCCGGTTCGGTTTCGGGCAGGTCGGTCGCGGTCAGCCGGGACAGGATGTGGTC
>DASQVF010000358.1:0-2214 GCA_035640915.1 Propionibacteriaceae bacterium | reverse complement strand
GCGATCAGCTATCGGGCCCGCCAGCGGTTCGACGCCCGCGGCGTGCGCCTGGCCGTCGTGGTGCAGCGGATGGTGCCGGCCGAGGCGGCCGGAGTGATGTTCACGGCGAACCCGACCAACGGGCGGCGGGACGAGGTGATGATCACCGCCGCCTGGGGTCTCGGCGAGGCCGTGGTCAGTGGAGCGGTGGACACCGACACCCTCGTCGTCACCAAGGCCGACGGACGGGTGCGCTCGCGCAGCATCGCCGACAAGGCGGTCGAGACCGCGTACGCGGGGAACGGCACGGCGGAGCGGCCGGTGCCCGAGGAGCGCCGCCGGACGGCGGTGCTCCGGGACGCCGCGGCCGCCGAGCTGGCCCGGCTGGGGCAGCAGGTCGAGGACCACTTCGGGGCGCCACAGGACATCGAGTGGGCGCGGACCGCGGACGGCTTCGTCCTGCTGCAGGCCCGGCCGATCACCGCGCTGCCTCCGGTGGAGGCGGACCCGCCGACGGACTGGACGGTGCCCGAGCCGTCGGCGATGTACGTGCGGGCCAGCATTGTCGAGCAGCTTCCCGACCCACTGTCCCCGCTCTTCGCCGATCTGGTCCAGCCGTCGGTCACCCGGTCGATCCAGGCCCTGTTCCGGGAGATGTTGGGCGAGAACGTGATCCGGCAGGCCGACGTCGACCTGCCGACGGTGAACGGCTACGCCTACTACCGCTACAGCCGCACCGGGATGCTCCGGCTGATGGTGCACAGCCGGAAAGCCTTCGCGTTCATCCTGACGCCCGACGGCGCGAAGGGCCGGTGGCGCGACTACTCCCTGCCGCGGTACCGGGAAGCGTTGAACCGCTGGGCCGACCGGCCGCTCACCGAGGTCCCGGGCCAGGAGCTGCTGTCCGGGGTTGCCGAGCTGCTGGACGCGGGCACCGAGTACTACACCTCGGTCCAGACGATCATCCCGATCGCGGCGACGGCAGAGGTCGTCTTCACCCAGCTCTACGACAAGCTCGTCCGCCGGCCCGGGGACCCAGCGGCGTCGGTCTTCCTGGTCGGTTTCGACAGCGTGCCCATCGCCGCGGAGAAGGCGCTGTTCGACCTGGCCCGGTGGACCCGGTCGCAGCCCGAGCTGGCCGCTGCCCTGGTGCGCGGCGACGATCCCGACCCTCATGCGCCGGAATGGACCGAATGGCTCGACCGGTTGCAGGAGTACCTGGACCGCTACGGGCACACCGTCTACAACCTCGACTTCGTCAACCCGGTGCCGGCCGACGATCCGGGCCCGCTGATCGACACGGTCCGGTTCTACCTGCGCAACCCGGACCGCGACCCGTACGCCCGGCAGCGAGCCACCGTGGAGCGCCGGGAGCGGGCGATCACCGAGGTGCTCGGCCGACTCGACCCGGTACGCGGAAGGCTGGTGCTCCGGGCCCTGCGCTGGGCACAACGGGTGGCGCCGGTTCGAGAGGATGCGCTGGCCGAGGTCGGTCTGGCCTGGCCGCAGATGCGCTGGATGCTCGCCGAGCTGGGCGAGCGGCTGACCGCGGCGGGACTGGTGGAGCAGCCCGACGACGTCTACTGGCTGCGCCGCGGCGAGCTGTCGGCCGCGCTCGCCGCCACCGAGGACGGCGCCGAGCGGCCGAGCGGGCTGACCGAGACGATCGAGCAGCGCAAGCAGGAGTGGCGGGGCCGGCGGCGGGTCACTCCCCCACAGCTGCTCCCGGAACGCAACTGGGGACGGGTGTTCGACTCGATGATGCCCGCCACCACGCGCGAGCAGGCCGAGGACGTCCTTACCGGGATCGGCGCGAGCGCCGGGCGGGCCACGGCTCCGGCGCGGGTGCTCGGCGGTCCGGCCGACTTCGGCACCTTCGAGGCCGGAGACGTGCTGGTCGCCAGCATCACCACCCCCGCCTGGACCGCCCTGTTCGCCCGGGCCGCGGCGGTGGTCACCGACATCGGCGGGCCGCTCAGTCACAGCTCGATCGTTGCCCGGGAGTACGGCATCCCAGCAGTGCTCGGCACCGGCGTCGCGACCCGGCGGATCACCAGCGGGCAGACCATCACCGTGGACGGCGACGCCGGCCGGGTGATCCTCACCGAGTCCGGGGCTGACATCGAGGAGCCCGGTCCGCAACCGCGGTCGCGCCGGGTCCGTGGGCTGGTCGCGGTCGGTGCCGCGACCGTCGGGGCCGTCGGGCTGGCCCGGTGGCGGCGTCGCCGCCGCGGT
>DASQVF010000357.1:0-5603 GCA_035640915.1 Propionibacteriaceae bacterium | reverse complement strand
AACCCCGGTGGGCCCGCCTGCCGCCCGTGCCGTGGAACCCGTCGATCCGCCTGGCACCGCCCGTGCAGTGGAACCGGCCGATCTGCCGGCCCGTGCCGTGGAACCGGCCGATCCGCCCGGCACCGGCGCATAGGTGGCCACCGGCCCGTACGTCGGCGACTCAGCCAAGGCCCGGTCCGACCGCTGCTCCGGCGAGGCGGCGTGCTGCGCCACGCTGGGCCGCGGCGCCGGTGGGGCCAGGACGCGTTCCTTGATCATCACGGCCTTGGCCGCCAGGTCGTGCCAGCCCTGCTTGCGCGGGTGCAGCACCAGGAACACCAGCAGGAGGATCAGCCCGATTACGGTGACGCTGAGGGCCCAGAAGATCACTGCACGCAGCAGCACGCGTACCCAGCCGATGGGCCGCCCGTCGTAGAAGCCGACCAGCTGGAGGTGCATCAGCCGCAAGCCGGGGCTGGCCGCCCGCTCGGCCAGCAGGTACCAGATCAGCAGGGACCAGCCGACGATGACCAGCGCGGACACGATGCTGAGGATGCCGCGGGCCGCCGCCGTCGCGTCCGGCAGCACCAGGAACAAGACCAGACCAACGGCCGCCGGGACCAGCGCCTCGATCAGGAAGGCCACAACGCGCTTGCCGAGCGGACCGACCTCGACCCCCGGCGGCAGGCCGGTGTCGCGGCTGGGTGTCCCCGGGTCCGCCAATGCCATGTCCTGCTCCTCGTCAAGCCGGCCGGAAGTCGCCGGGCCTAGGGGTGTTACCCCGCTCTGGCCTCAGACGCTACTGCGGAAAGTCAATCAGCACAGAGATACCGTCCCCGAGCTCCACCACGCTGCCCAGCTCCACCGGCACCGTCTCGCCGGCCGGCAGCGCCTGGCGGTCCACTCCGCCGGGCCGGACCAGCGTCGTTCCGTTCGTCGAGTGCAGGTCGGTCACCACGATCGTCCAGCCCTCCGGGGCCACCTCCAGGTGGGTCCGGCTGATGTCGTGGCCCGGGCTGGGCACGGTCATCAGCTTCGGCGACCGAGCGCTGGACCGCTGGGCCGACGGCGCCCGGCCCACCAGCACCGCCCGGTCCACCTCGGCGGTGCTGCCGTCGGAGGAGCGCAGCACCGCCAGCACCGGACGGGGCAGCAGCTGCGGACCCTGCGGGGCGATCGGACTGCCACAGATCCGGCAGGTGGTGGCGTTCTGAGCGCTGGCGTGACCGTACTGGCAGACCACGGCCATGATCAAGGAGTCCTGGGAGACCCCCATCCCGGTCAGCGGGGCCGAGTTGGGCGGCGGCATCAGCGCGGTGTCGGCGTTCTCCAGGTCCCCCGGGCCGTCCGAAGGCAGGGCGCGGGCCGGCACCGGCTCCGCGTCGGGTTGCCACATCGGATACGCGATGTCCGCGTCGGCCCGGTCGGGAATCTGGTCACCTTCGCCTTCCTCCTCGGGCCCCGTTGCCGGCGAGAACGGCTCGGGCGACGGTGCCGCGGCGTACGGGTCGGGGCCCGCCTCGGGGTTCCACGCCTCAGCCGGCCACTCCTCGGGCCGCCACTCCTCGGGTCGCCATTCCTCCGGCCCTGGGTCGTCGGCGAACGGGTCCGCCAGCAGCTCGGTCGCCGGGCCCGGAAGCTCGGCCACCGGCTCGCGGCCGAGCGGGAGCTCGGTCGCGGCCGCGCCCGGAGCGATGCCGGCCAGGCCGGCCCAGGCGGCGTCGGCGCCGGACTCGGAGTCCGTCGCTTC
The DNA here is from genome assembly GCA_035640915.1 of Propionibacteriaceae bacterium. Taxonomy (GTDB): domain Bacteria; phylum Actinomycetota; class Actinomycetes; order Propionibacteriales; family Propionibacteriaceae; genus Microlunatus. The sequence continues at coordinate 3,874 of DASQVF010000357.1, read as the reverse complement.
GACCTGGTCCTGCTCCTCGGTGTCCCCGGTGTCGTCCTCGGCCCCGGCGGCGTACGCCGCTCCGTCCTCGGCGGCGTACGCCGCTCCGTCCTCGGCGTACCCGGGCGCCTGCTCGGCGTACGGCAGGACCGCCTCGTCGTGTCCTGAGCCGTCGCTGCGCTCCGGCGAAACTGCGGCGGCGATCGGCGCCTGTGGCGACCGCACCCGAGCCGCCTCGGACGCGTCCAGCCGGACGGAGGACGCGCGTACCGCGCCCACGACCAGCGGCAGCTCCAGCCGGGTGCCGTTCCCGGACTGGACGTCGACCAGTACCTGCGTCACCTGACCCAGGCCGACCTCACTCCAGGTCTGGACTCCCTCGCCGTCGGCCACGGTGGTCCCGCTGCTCAGGTCGACCACGGAGACCGCCCCGCGAACCAGCGACCGCATCCCGTCGGCGGTCCAGAAGAACGCCGCGAAGCTGGGCAGCGAGTCCAGCGGGTAAGCGGCCAGCCGGCCGGCGAGATCGGTCATCGAGGAAGTGGCGAGGACCTCCTCCCAGAGCACCTCGATCATGCTCGCGCGCTCCGGCGGAGGCGGCTCGAGCAACACCAGGGATGTCGGGCCGGAGAGCAGCACCCAGTCTCCGGGCGTGTACGACGCCCGCCACTGCCCCACCACTGTGCTCACCTTGGACCTCCCCGATCTGTCCGCCCGCGGAGATTCTTGCCCAACCGGTTTCCCTGGCCGAATCCAGCGTGCGGCGAGATGTTCTGCGACATTCTTCCCCGACCGACCGGCGATACCCAAGAATCTGCGGTCCGAGGGGATGCCAGAGCGCCCCGACCGGACCGGCGTGGGCGGGGTGACCGTGTGCTTAGGTCCGCCGACCCCGGTTCGCGTAGGCGTCGTAGGCCAGGGCGGCCGCAGCAACGGCCAGCGCCCAGACCACGTATACCCCGGTCAGGACCAACAAACCGGTAGTGGCGACGAGCGCGACGACCGCCGAGCGGCGGGCCCAGGTGCCGCGGGGCAGCAGCCGGACGGCGGCCGCGCAGCCGAGCACGTAGACCAGCGAGAACGACCCGGTGGTGACCAGCACGGAGACCTCCACGTCGAGGTCGAGGACGCCGTAGGCGGCCAGCGCAACCAGGGCCAGACCGCCGAACACCAGCAGGCTGCGCCGCGGGATCTCGCCGGCCGCGCTGCCGGAGGCGAACCAGGCCGGGAGCGCGCCGTCGCGACCGAGTGCGGCACCGAGCTTGGCGGCGCCGGCGAAGTAGGCGTTCATCGCTCCAATGGTGAGCAGCACGGCGACCACCGCGGTGATCTCGCGAACCGGGCCGCCGATGCCCAGCGCCAGCAGGTCCGACAGCGGTGCGGCCGACGAGCCGGCCGCCGACCCGAGGACGAGGATGCTGGTCGCCGCGATGGCCAGGTAAAGGACTCCGACCACGACGACGGTGACCGCGGTCGCCCGCGGCAGGTCGCGCGCGGGACGCCGGTAGTCGGCGGCCAGCGACGACACCGCCTCCCAGCCGGCGAAGGCCCACACCAGCAGAGCGGCCGCCGACCCGACGGCACCCCAGCCGTGCGGCGCAAAGGGCCGCAGGTTCCCGAGGTCGGCGTAGGGCAGGGCCGCGACCGTGGCCGCGACGAGCAGCAGGATCAGCACGCTGGCCAGGACCAGCTGGAGCCGGCCGGACACCCGGATCCCGAAGAAGTTCGCGACGCCGACCACCAGGGTGATGACCATCGCGGTGGCCAACGCCGTACGCGATCCGCCGCCGAGCACGTCGGCGATGTAGTGCCCGGCGAACATGGCGGCCGCCGGCGCCCCGACCGGGACCGCGAAGTAGAAGCACCAGCCGACCACCGCCGCGGCCCGGCGACCGAATGCGCGGCGGGCGTAGGTGGAGACGCCGCCCCCGTCGGGATAGCGGGCACCGAGGGCGGCGAAGGTCGCGGCCAGCGGGACCGACAGCAGGACCAGGGCCAGCCAGGCCAGCAGCGAGGCCGGTCCGGCGAGGTCGGCGGCCAGCGCCGGCAGCGAGATCACGCCGGTGCCGAGCACCGCTCCGATCGAGAGGGCGGCACCCTGCGGGACCGTGAGCGAGGCGTGGCTCGGCGGCGCGACCGGAGGCGAGGTGATGGTCACGGCCCTCAGGCTAGGGCGTAGATTGGACCCACCAGAGTGCCAATCCCGCCAAATCCCAATGGGCCAATGCCATCTCCCTCCAACCTCCAGCTCACCCTCACCGGCGGCACCGACCTGGGCAGCCAGCTCTACCGGCAGCTCCGCGACGCCGTCCTCGACGGCCGGCTCCGCGACGGCGAGCGGCTGCCGGCGACCCGGGAGCTTGCCCGTGACCTGGCGGTGTCCCGCAACACGGTTGCCGGGGCGTACGACCGGCTGACCGCCGAGGGGTTCCTGGCTGCGCGGGTCGGGGCCGGCACCTTCGTCCGCACTGGCAGCGGTCGGCCCCGGTCCCGGCGGTCGGCACCGGCCGGGGTGATCACCCCGCGCCCGGTCTGGCGGGAGCTGGTGGTCTCGAGCACGTCGGAGGAGATGACGCCGGCGTACGACTTCCGGATCGGCATCCCGGACGGACGGCTGTTCCCGGTGCAGACCTGGCGCCGGCTGCTCAACCGGCAGCTGCGCACCTCGATGCTGACCGACGCCCGCTACCGCGCGCCGGGTGGGCATCCGAGCCTGCGAGCGGCGATCGCGCGGCACCTGGGGGTGTCCCGGTCGGTGCACGCGGCCGCGGAGGATGTGCTGGTCACCCGCGGCGCACAGCAGGCGGTCGACCTGGTCGCCCGGGTGCTGGTCGAGCCCGGCGACTGCGTGGTCGTCGAGGACCCCGGCTATCCGCCGGTCCGCCAGCTGATGCGGTCGCTGGGCGCCCGGGTGGTGCCGGTGCCGGTGGACGACGAGGGGCTGGTGGTCCACGCCCTGCCCCGACAGGCGCGGCTGGTCCACACCACACCGTCGCACCAGTTTCCGATGGGCGTGGCGATGTCGCTGGCCCGGCGACGGGAGCTGGTCGAGTGGGCGGCGCGGCACCGGGCCGCGGTGATCGAGGACGACTACGACACCGAGTTCCGGTACACCCCGCGCCCCCTCGAGCCGCTGCAGACCCTGGACCGGTACGGCCGGGTGATCTACGTCGGCACCTTCGCCAAGACCATGCTGCCACTGCTGCGTACCGGGTTCCTGGTGGCCCCGGCCTCGCTGCGACCGGCCCTGCTCGCCGCCCGGCAGCTCAGCGACTGGCACGGCGACCGGCCCACCGAGGCGGCGTTGGCCGCCTTCCTCGACGAGGGGTTCCTGGCGCGGCACATCCGCCGGGCCGGGGCCGCGTACGCCGAACGGCGCGCCACGCTCCTCGCCGCGGTGGAGTCGTACCTGGCCGACTGGTTCACCCCGGCTCCCTCGGCCGCCGGGCTGCACATCGCGCTCCGGTCACGGCCGGACGCGACCGTCGACCTGGCGGCACTGGTCACGAGCGCCGCCGAAGCCGACATCGGCGTCCAGGCCCTGTCCGACTTCAGCGCCGACGGCGATCACCTCGGGCTGGTGCTCGGCTTCGGTGCGATGGAGGCGGCGCGGATCCGGCCCGGGGTCCGGAAACTCGCCAGATTGGTACGCCAATTCATTGTGTAGTAACATCACGATATGACCGCTCCCGAGCAGATCTTCGACCGGCTGCTGGAGATCGCCCTGCTGATCCAGGAGGACCTGGCCGCCTCGTTCGCGACCACCGGGCTGACCACGTCCCGGACCCATCTGCTGTGGGTGCTGCACCACTCGGGCCCATCGAACCAGCAGACTCTCGCTGCCGCGCTCTCGGTCAGCCCACGCAACGTGACCGGGCTGGTCGACGCGCTCGAG
>DASQVF010000356.1:0-2255 GCA_035640915.1 Propionibacteriaceae bacterium | reverse complement strand
GCGTACTCCCGTCCGATGGGCCCGCTGCTCGAGGCCCTGACGGCACTGGGTGCCACGGTGGAGGCCGACCGCGGCACGCTGCCCTTCACCGTAGAGGGTCGGCTCAGCTCGGGCCGCACTCGTCGTGCGGTGAGGATCGATGCCTCCGGCTCGAGCCAGTTCGTCAGCGCCTTGCTGATGGTGGGTGCCCGGCTGCCCGAGGGCCTGGACCTGCAGCACTCCGGCCCGCCGATCCCTTCCCGCCCGCACATCGAGATGACCGTGGCGATGCTGCGGGAGCGGCACGTCGGGGTCGACGACTCCGAGCCGGACCGCTGGGTCGTCGCGCCCGGACCGGTCACGCCGCACGAGGAAACCGTCGAGCCCGACCTGTCCAACGCCGCCGTGTTCCTGGCGGCGGCGGCCGTCACCGGCGGCGCGGTAACGGTGCCGCACTGGCCCGGGTCGACCGACCAGCCCGGCGACGCGATCGGCGACATCCTGACCCGGTTCGGTGCCGAGGCGAGCTTCGACGAGCAGGGCCTGACCGTCCGCGGTACCGACCACCTGCACGGGGTCGACCTCGACCTGTCCGCCGCCAGTGAGCTGACGCCGGTCGTTGCCGCGGTCGCCGCACTGGCCGACGGCACCAGCCACCTGCGGGGTATCGGCCACATCCGCGGCCACGAGACCGACCGGCTGGCCGCGCTGGCGACCGAGCTGGAACGGCTGGGCGGCCACGCCGACCAGACCCACGACGGGCTGACCATCCACCCCCGGCTGCTGGGTGGAGCCGAGTGGCGGACCTATGCCGACCACCGGATGGCCCAGGCCGGGGCACTGCTGGGCCTGGTGGTCCCGGACGTCGTCCTGGACGACATCGGTTGCACGGACAAGACCATGCCGGAGTTCGCCGACCTCTGGCAGGGCATGATCGACAGCTCCCAGGTGGAAACCGGGCCGTGAGCTTGCGCGGGGACGAGCACGCGGCCTTCGACCGTCCCGGTCGCCGCAGTCGACCCCGGACCAAGGACCGACCCGCCTACGCCGACGCGAAGCCCGGCATGGTGGTGACGGTCGACCGCGGCCGCTACACCACCCTGGTCGACGGGCAGGAGCTCGCGGCGGTCAAGGCCCGCCATCTCGGTCGTACCGGCGTGATCGTCGGGGACCGGGTCTTCCTGGTCGGGGACACATCGGGAGCGGAGGGCACACTGGCCCGCATCGTCGCGGTGGCCGAGCGCGAGACCGTGCTGCGCCGCACCGCGGACGACGACGACCCGTACGAACGGCCGATCGTGGCCAACGCCGACCAGCTGGTGATCGTGACGGCGCTGGCCGACCCGCCGCCGCGGATCGGCATGATCGACCGGATCCTGGTGGCCGGCTTCGACGCCGGGCTGGCCCCGCTGCTCTGCCTGACCAAGGCCGACCTCGCCAGCGCCGACGACCTGGTGGCGCAGTACGCGCCGTTGGGGGTGCCGGTCCAGGTCACCTACCCGGGGGCGGATCTGGGACCACTGCTGGCGGCGCTGGACGGGCACCGCAGCGTCTTCGTCGGGCACTCCGGGGTGGGCAAGTCGACCCTGGTCAACGCCTTGATCCCCGGCGCCGACCGGGCCATCGGTGCGGTCAACGCGGTCACCGGCCGGGGCCGGCACACGTCGACGTCGGCGATCGCCCTACGGTTGCCGGGTGCCGCCGACTCCTGGGTGATCGACACCCCCGGCGTCCGTTCGTTCGGGCTGAGCCACGTCAGCCGGGACCGGATCGTCGCGGCCTTCGGCGACCTGGCCGCCGTCACCGCCGACTGTCCCCGCGGCTGCACCCACGAGACCGGAGCTCCGGAGTGTGCCCTCGACACTGCGGTCGCCGACGGGCGACTCGCCCCGTCCCGGCTGGAGTCGTTTCGCCGGATGCTCGGGTCCGGCCAGTAGCGTGGGCCCCATGTCCGCGCCCTCGACCGCGACCCGGTCCGACGACGCGCTGTACCGGGGGCTGACCGACGACCTCCGCCTGGCGCACCTGCTCGCCGACGATGCCGACTCGATCGCCATGAGCCGGTTCAAGGCCCTCGATCTGCACGTGACGACCAAGCCGGACCTGACGCCGGTGTCGGACGCCGACACCGCGGTCGAGGAGGCGCTGCGCCGCACCCTCAGCCGGGCCCGGCCGCGGGACGCGGTGCACGGGGAGGAGATGGGCGAGTCCGGCTGGGGCCCGCGGCGCTGGGTGATCGACCCGATCGACGGCACCAAGAACTTCGTCCGCGGTGT
>DASQVF010000355.1:0-3445 GCA_035640915.1 Propionibacteriaceae bacterium | reverse complement strand
CCTCGGCTGCCCAACCGGAGGGTGTGACCGGCCAGCGTCGAGGCATCAGCCGGAGCCGGCTGGTCCAGGGTGGAGTAGTGCACCACTGCCGGCTCGTCCGGGTCCGAGCCAGGGGTCCGGGCTCCGTCGCTGGCCGGGGACACCGATCCTGCGCCGGAATCGGCGGGCACCGACGGCCGCGCCCGCTCGACGACCTTGTGCCACTTGACCGCCGCCGGGTGGTAGGCCGGGTGGCCCCCGGGCCCGTCGGCCCCGCGGACCAGCAGATCCGGTCGGCCCACCCGGTGCCCCGGCCCGTCCACCGGAAGCAGGCCCGCGATGATCACCTCCGCCCCCGACTCCATCGCGGCGAGGCAGGCCCGGGTCCGCTCGGCCGGCGGATGCTCGGCGAGCAGGCGCAGGTCGACCACCCGCCCGCGGCAGCTGGTGATCAGCTGCTCCAGCACCACCGCCTCGAACTGTTGGGCTCCGTCGAACAGCTCGGTCAGCCGACCGCCGGACTCGACCGGCGGGATGGACACCGTCGGGTCGAAGGCGTTGTGGGTCTTCACCGGGCAGCTGCGGGCCGCGTACGCGTCGAGCAGGACCGCCGTGCTCGGCGACGTCCGGACGTCGTCCTGCCGGCTGAGCTCGACGGTCACGCCGCCGTCCCCCGGTGCAGGGCGACGATGCCGCCGGACAGGTTGCGCCACTCCACGTCCCGCCAGCCGGCCTCGCCGATCACCGCCGCCAGACCCGGCTGGTCGGGCCAGGCCTGGATGGACTCGGCCAGGTACTCGTACGCCGCCGGGTTGGAGGAGATCAGGCGGGCGATCCGGGGCAGGGCGGCAACCAGATAGTTGAGGTAGGCGAACCGCAACGGCGCCCAGGTCGGGGTGGAGAACTCACAGACCACCAAGGTGCCGCCCGTCCGGGTCACCCGGCGCAGCTCGCGTAGGGCGGCGGGCGGGTCCTCCACGTTGCGCAAGCCGAAGGAGATGGTCACCGCATCGAAGGCCCCGTCCGCATAGGGCAGCCGAAGGGCGTCGGCGGCGACGAAGCTCAACTCGGGCCGCCGCCGCTTGCCGACCTCGAGCATGCCGAGGGAGAGATCGGAGGGCACAACAATGGCGCCGGCGGCGGCGAACGGTTCGCTGGAGGTGCCGGTGCCGGCCGCCAGGTCGAGGATGCGCTGGCCCGGCCGGGGGTCGACGGCCTCGACGGTCCGCCGCCGCCAGGCCCGGTCCTGGCCCATCGACAGCACGTCGTTGACCAGGTCGTAGCGCGCCGCCACCCGGTCGAACATCGCCGCCACCTCGCCGCGCCGCTTGTCCAGAGTGGCGCGGCTAGCCGGCTCGCTCTGCTCTCGGCTGGACACGTGCCTAACCCTGCCACCGACCACCGACAGCCGGTCGGACGTCTTGGGTCGCGTCAGACCTTGGCGGCCCCGGCCGGCGGGACAGTCGGCCGGTTCGAGGTGTTGTCCCTCGGCTCAAGACTGACGCACAGCCAGTCGGCTCCGGCCACATCGCCGGAGAAGAAGACCGCGACGGCCGGTTCCCGATCGGCGATCTGGGTGTCGCGGGTGATGCTGGTGGCGACCACCCACTTCGGCTCCGGGCCGGTCATGGTCCACAGTTGGTACCGCTTGTCCGGGCCGGGATCCGGAAGGTCGGCGGCGATGAACTGGGCGCGGTTGAGCTGCTCGGAGTAGACGAAGGTGGCTCTTCCACCGCCCTTCAGATCGGTTGTGGTGAACGTCGTGTCCGGCGCCGCATAGAGCTCTTGGGCCCGGGTGATCTCGGTGACCTGGGCCTGTCGGCCCTGGACCAGCGTGTAGAGGACTCCGCCGAGTCCGACCGTGAGCGCGAGCACCGCGGCGACAAGAGCACCCAACGCCCGACTCCGCCGACGTTGCCGGCGCAGAGCGAGCTCGTCGGCGCGGCGTGGACCGGCCGACCGCGCTGCGGGGATCGGCTCGGGGGCCGGGCGCCTTCCGTTCGCGGCGGAGGATCCTGACCTCCGGCGCTCGCGGACCTCGGCGGGCAGCTGGGAGGTGTTCTGGATCGCAGCCAGGATATTGTCGCGCAGGCCCGGAGGCGGCGTCGCCAGGCTGAGCAGGGAGAGCTCGGCGGCGGTCTCGCAGAGCTCGGTGACCTCCGACTGGCAGACCTCGCAGGTGGCGAGGTGCGCCTCGAACTCGGCCAGCTCGTCGCCGTCCAGGGCGTTCAGGGCGTAGGAGCCGGCGGACTCGTGGATGTCGGTCATGCCTCGGCACCCCCCAATGCGGCACCGAGTCGCTTCAGCCCGTCGCGGATCCGGGTCTTCACCGTGCCCAGGGGCAGGTGAAGGGTGGCGGCGATCCGGGTCTGGGTCAGGCCTTCGTAGTACGCCAGCAGGATGGCCTGCCGCTGGAACGGGGTCAGGCTGAGGAGGGCTTCGCGTACCCGCTCTACGTCGTGCTTCTGGGCGACGCTGTCCCACACCTGGTCGCTCTCGCGGTCGAGGTCGAACTGGGCGTACCGCTGGTCCCGGGCCACTTCGCTAGACACCGATCGAACCCGGTCGACCGCGCGGCGGTGCGCCATGGTGGTCACCCAGCCGACCACGCTGCCCTTGTCCGCCTGGTATGTAGGGGCCTGTCTCCACACCTCGACGTAGACCTCTTGGGTCACCTCCTGGGCCTGATCCGGCGAGCGCAGCACCCGGAGCACCGCGCCGTAGACCCGACGGACGGTCAGCTGGTACAGCTCGTCGAACGCCGTCTGGTCCCCGGTCGCGCACTTGGTCACCAGATCGATCAGATGGGCCGCGGCGAGATCGCGCCCGGCCGGCTCCCGGCCGTGCTCGGGCCAGGGCTGAGGCCCCGAGCCCGACCGCGGTGAAGCAACCACGAATCGACATTCTCATGTCCTGAGCCCTCTGCCTAGAATCTGGACAGAGGAAGGTCGCCGCCTCGCGGAGTTGTTCGAGAATCCGCCTGTCGGGGTATGTTTTGGCCCCTCCTCGCGTGATCGATCCGGTGATCGGGCCCCGACCTGCCATCAGGTGGCGCACGTCGGTGGTCGGCGCGACGGGCGTAGTGCCCGCCGGAAAGCGGTCGGACGGCGTCCCGGATGGCTGGGCCGAGGGTGGGTGGCGGGCTGGCCAGGGTGAGCAGGGCCAGTTGGGCAGCGGTCTCGCTGAGGACGGCGACCTCGCTGGGGCAGCCGGGCAGGTGACCAGGTGAGCCTGGAATGCGATCCGCTCGATCACGTCGAGGGCGTAGGAACCGGTGGCCTCGTGGACCCCCGTCATGACTCCCCACCTCTCAATAGCTCCCCGGTCGCCGCAACCGGTCGCCCGACGCCTTTCCGCGGATGTCCCGGGAGTGGGCAGCTGCGGTCGCTTGCCTGACCCCAGTTCGGTGCGGAAGCCGTAGCGGGATTGGTCATCGGCCGTTCCTTTTCCAAACTGAGACCCCGGT
>DASQVF010000354.1:0-2122 GCA_035640915.1 Propionibacteriaceae bacterium | reverse complement strand
CACTCCGGACCGGGCCAGCTGCTCGCGGAAGGCGTAGAGCAGGTAGGCCGCCCGGTGCAGCCCCACCGCGGTCTTGCCGGTGCCCGGCGCGCCCTGCACGCACAGCGACTGGGCCAGCTCCGCCCGGACGATGACGTCCTGTTCCGGCTGGATGGTGGCCACGATGTCGCGCATCGGCCCGGTCCGGGGACGCTCGATCTCGGACTCGAGGATGTCGGAGGTCATCAGCGGCTGATCGGCGGTCAGGTCCTCGTCCTCGTACGCGGTGAGCCGGCCGTGCGAGAAGCCGAACCGGCGCCGCCGCCGAACGCCCATCGGCCGGCCGGGCCGGGCCCGGTAGAACGGGAGCGACATGCCGGCCCGCCAGTCGACCACCAGCGGCTCACCGCCCGCCTCGCCGGTGACGTGGCGCCGGCCGATGTAGAGCGTCTCGTCCTGTTCGGCCCCCAGCCGACGGTCGTACTCCAGCCGGCCGAAGAACAGCGGCACCGTCGGGTCGTCGTGCAGCGCCTGCATCCGGCGGTACAGGGTCTGCTTGAGGTGCTCGGTCGACACGTGGTCGCCGCCGATCGCGGTCAGGCCGGCGGTGTGCTCACGCATCCGCTGCAGCGCGGCCCGCGACTCGACCAGGTGATCCCGTTCGGCGGTGAGGATCGGGTCGGATTCTGGCATGCCAGAACCTCCTGAGGCCGTGTGGTTGGGGAGCGAGCCGGAACCTTACCCGGCCCTGGACAGCGCCGTCCACGGGTTATCTCCAGCGCCGCCAGGGCGGGTCCTAAGGTGGAAGTCGTGTCCCCTGCCGAGACCGAACGCAGCTACGTCCCCGTCGCGAACCCGGCGGAGCGTCCCCGGGCCACCCGGGAGACCGTGCGGGTGATCATGATCGACCACGACCGCACCCTGCTGTTCGAGGACAGCGATCCCGGCGTGACCGACGCGCGGTGGTGGGTGACCCCGGGCGGGCAGATCGAGCCCGACGAGACGATGAAGCAGGCGGCCATCCGTGAGGTGGCGGAGGAGACCGGGTACCGGCTGAGCGAGGACGACCTGCGCGGTCCGATCGCCTTCCGGCACGTGGTCCACGGGTACTCCGACCAGGTGATCGAGCAGGACGAGGCGTTCTTCCTGGCCATGGTCCAGCCGTTCGAGGTCGACATCTCCGCGCACACGCCGGACGAGCAGATGACGATCCTGCAGCACCGGTGGTGGTCCCACGACGACCTGCGGCACACCGACGAGTGGGTCTGGCCGGTCGAGCTGGTCGAGCTGTGGTCCCTGGTCGGTGAGCCCGACCGCTGGCCCGTCGACCTGGGCACCCAGGAGGAGTCGACCGTCCCGGACACGCAGTAGCTCAGCGAGTCAGATCCAGGTACTGCGGCTCCGGCTCGTCGAGCTCGAGGGCCGCCGCGGGCATCGTCGGCCAAGGACGTCGCGGCTCCCGCACACCGGCACCGCCCTCCGGGTCGTCCCAGTCCCCGTAGTCCGAGTGCCCCCACGGCGGTGACGGGTCGCTCGGCCCTGCACCGCGGTCCGGTCCCAGCGGGTGGCGCCGAAGTGCCTCCCGTCGCTGCAGCTCCTTGCGCACCGCCTTGCGTACGCGCTTCTTCAGCTTGTTCTTGGCCACGGCGGACTCCTCGGTGAGTTGCCGCCGAGGTTACGTCCGCCTCCGGCTGAGCCGAAGTCAGTCGGCGGCGAGGGCGTCCTCGGCGTCCATGATCCGGTAGCCGTAGCCCTGCTCGGCCAGGAAGCGCTGCCGGTGGGCGGCGAAGTCCGCGTCCACGGTGTCCCGGGCGACCACGGCGTAGAAGCGGGCCGTCACGCCGGAGGACTTCGGTCGCAGCAGCCGGCCCAGCCGCTGGGCCTCCTCCTGCCGGGACCCGAAGGCGCCGGAGACCTGGATCGCCACCTGGGCCGAGGGCAGGTCGATGGAGAAGTTCGCCACCTTGCTGACCACCAGCAGCTCCAGCTCGCCGTTCCGGAACGCCTCGTAGAGCCGCTCCCGCTGCCGCACCGTGGTGTCGCCGGTGATCAGCGGCGCGTCCAGCCGGGCGGCCAGGTCCTCCAGCTGGTCGACGTACTGCCCGATCACCAGAGTGGGGCTGCCGCGGTGCTTGTCGACCAG
>DASQVF010000353.1:0-3375 GCA_035640915.1 Propionibacteriaceae bacterium | reverse complement strand
GCCCGCCGGGTCCTCGGCGAGGGCCAGCACCCGATCCGTCGCCTCCGCGATCCTGGCCGGCGCGGCGCCTCCGCCGGCCACCGCCTCCTCGATGGCGGACAGCTCGGCGTCGGTGTTGTTGGTGCCGAGGCAGAGCAGGTCGCACCCAGCGGCCAGTGATCGGGCGGCCGTCTCCCCGATGCCGCCGCGGGTCTGAACGCCGGCCATGTCCAGCGCGTCACTGACGATCACCCCCTCGAAGCCCAGCTCGGTGCGGAGCAGCCCGCCGAGGATGGGATTGCTCAGGGTGGCCGGCAGCTCGGCGTCGAGCTGGGGGAGCAGGATGTGCGAGGTCATCACCGCCCGTACGCCGGCCTCGATCGCCGCCGCGAACGGAACCAGCTCGCGCTGCTCGAGCTCGCTAGGCGACCGGTCGATGATCGGCAGGGCGTGGTGGGAGTCCAGGGCCGTGTCCCCGTGACCGGGGAAGTGCTTGGCCGTGGCGGCGACTCCGGTGGACAGCAGTCCGCGGATCCAGGCGGCACCGTGTCGGGCGACCTGATCGGCGCGGTCGCCGAAGCTGCGGACGCCGATCACCGGGTTGTCCGGGTTGGAGTTGATGTCGACGCTGGGGGCGAAGTTGACGCGAACTCCCGTCTGGCGAAGCTGGATGCCGATCTGGCGGGCGGCGTACGCGGTGGTGTCGAGGTCGTCGATCCGGCCGAGCACCGCGTTGCCGGGGGAGGGGGAGCCGTCGCGGGCGAAGAGCCGGGTGACGTCGCCGCCCTCCTCGTCGATGGCGACGATCGCGCGCGGGTTCTCGGCGTAGATGGCGTCGGTGAGGGTCCGGAGCTGGGACAGGGACTCGATGTTGGTGGCGAACAGGCAGACGCCGCCGAGACCGGCCCGCAGCCGCGCCTTCAGCCAGTCGGGCAGGGTGGTTCCGACGAAGCCCGGGAGCAGGGTGGGCAACACGGCGGCCATCATTGCGGGATTCGGCCGGTGACGCTCCACCAGCCCTTCCCGGCGGTCAGCTGGTCGAGGATCGCTCGGCGCAGCGCGGTGTCGCGGGGCAGGGTGTCGAGCTCAGTGCGGCCGCGCCGGCCGAAGACGAAGAACAGCACGTCGGCCTCGCCCGGGTGGCGCTCGTCGGTCAGCTGCCAGCGGCGCTGGAACGCGGCGAGGTTGGAGTGGGGTAGGGCCGCGGCCAATGCGGGGTCGAGGAGCCAGCTCGAGCAGACGAAGTCCCGGGTCGGGTACTCCGGGAAGTAGGTGGCGAAGAACCGGGTGGCTGCGGCGAAGGACTCGTCGACCGCCTCGGGAGTCAGCGGACCGGTCCGCGGGATGTGGGTCGACAGCACCCAGCCGTCGTCCCCGGGCTGCAGGTTGAACTGCAGCCGACCCAGCCAGTAGAGCGCGCCGGACCAGGCGATGGTCAGCCAGCCGTGGGTGTGCAGGCCGAAGGCGCCGTCGGTCAGTCGGTGCACCCAGACCTGCTGGCCGAGGTCGCTCAATGAGGCAGTGGAGATGTCGGCCGGGATGCCGCGACGGGCGTGCCAGGCGGCGACGTCCGGGGCGGTGGCGATCAGGGTGAGCATCGGCAGGACGCCACCGGGGTCGACCGGAACGCCGGACCAGACGTCCGGATGACCGACGGCGGTGAACTCTCCGAGATGGGTGGCCAGACGGTCGGCGCAGGTGGCGACGAGCTCGAGGTGGTCGGGCCGGTCCAGCACCGTGGCGGCCGCCGCCGTTGCGTCCGCGGTGTCGTCGGGACGAAAGCCGAGGGCACGGAGTCGGTCGGGCAGGTCGGGGTCGCCCAGTCGGCCGCGTACGTCGGTGCGCGTGGGGATCATCGCGGGTCCGACGAGGGCAGCCACTGCCCGGCTCGCATCACGCCCTGCAGGTCGCCTTGGTCGTCGACGACGCACAGATCCGCCCGGCTCCCGGGCTCGAGGCGCCCCACCTCGCCGAGGCCGTAGCGTCGCGCGGCGTTGGTCGACGCGAGCGCGGCGACGGTGGGGATATCGCCGGTGACTGCGGTCATTTCCGCGAAAGCGCCGGCCATGGTCAGCGTGGAGCCGGCGATCGGGCCGGCCTCGGAGCCGTCGGTGACCAACCGGGCCTGACCCTCGCGTACCCGGACCGCGTGGCCGCCGAGCCGGAACTCCCCGTCCGGCATGCCCGATGCCGCCATGGCGTCGGTGACCAGCATGACCCGGTCGGGGCCGGCCGCGGCGACGGCCATCCGCAGTACGTCGGGGTGGAGATGGAATCCGTCGGCAATCAGCTCGACGTTGACTCGGTCGTCGGTGAGCAGGTGGGGGATCGGCCCGGGCTCGCGGTGGTGGATCCTCCGCATGGCGTTGAACAGGTGGGTGACGACCCTTGCTCCGCCATCGATGGCTGAGGCGGCGACGTGCTGGTCGGCATCGGTGTGGCCGATGGCGACCCGGACCCCGGCGGCCTGGAGCTGCTTCATCGCGGCCTCGCCCCCGGGCAGCTCCGGGGCCAGGGTCACTATCCTCAGCGCTCCGCGACCCGCGGTGACGAGCCGCTCAACGGTGGCCGGATCGGGCAATCGCAGCAGGGCGGTGTCGTGCGCCCCGGGCTGGGCGGGGGAGAGGAACGGCCCCTCGAGGTGGATACCGGCGAAGTGACCGTCCTCCACCAGGTCGGCGAGAGTTTCCAGCTGGCGGCAGAGCACATCGATCGGCGCGGTCACCAGGCTGGCCAGGCTGGTGGTCGTGCCGTGTCGCGCGTGGTAGTCGCGAGCGTCGACGGCCTGCTGCGGGTCCTCGGTCGCGTAGTCATGCCCGCCGCCGCCGTGGACGTGGGTGTCGACGAAGCCGGGGACCACCCAGCCGGCGATGTGCTCCGGCTCCGATCCGGGGGACGGCTCGTACGGCGTACACGAGGTCAGGCGGGTGCCGCTGATCGTGAGCAGAGCGTCATGGATGGTCTCCGTCGGCGTGACCAGGTGGTCGGCCCGAAGCCGGAGGTCGCTGCTCACAAGGGCCACCGTACGGGTTGGCGTGCACGACGTGTCCCCTGTGGCGGAGTCGTCCCCACTTCTGCTGCAGGCTGCTGCTGAATCCCGGCCGGGAAACCGCAGGAACCTGCAGCAGACTTGGACCAACCAAGTTGAGGCCCGGCGCGGGCATCGACTAACCTTGCCCCTTGTGCCCATGCGGCACACGCGCGTCCAGCGGGCCTATAGCTCAGTCGGTTAGAGCGCTGCCCTGATAAGGCAGAGGTCAGTGGTTCAAGTCCACTTAGGCCCACCCCACCGAACCCCACTCCGACCAGCCCATATGCCTCTGACCAGGCATGGCGACATTTCTGCGCCGACCCTTCAAGGGGGCGTACAGGACTCACGACTCCTCCGACTGCCGC